>JAZNJZ010000126.1:0-29479 GCA_045578325.1 Eubacterium sp. | reverse complement strand
GGCCTCCGACTTATCCTTTTTCCTTTGCTATTCTCTTGGAAATTGTGCTCTTCCCCGCCCTTGGTACACCTGCAATAATTATGTATTTTTTCATATGCTTAATTCCCCTCTTTTTTTGTAATTGCTTCACCAAATACTAGTTTCTAACCCTGCAAATTTAAGTTTATATACTCATCAACATCTATTCCACTGTTTAATATTTCCTCATACAACCAAACCACACATCTCATACAATTCTTCAATACATGGAGATTTGTATTCCATATACTTATCGATATCATCTGGAAACAATTGTGCCGCAGTTTCTTTCACTGAGCCATACTTTTGTACTGCTTCGGGGTTGCTTCTGAGGAAATCTCTAAATGTAATATGACGATGTAATTCTTCGGACTGTTGCGGGCACACATACAAATGGTGCCTTTGCAAATGCGGTTTATCCGAGTATTGGAATGCTTCTCTGTCTTTTATTCCAAGATTGCCTTCGTGAATATAGCCGATCGTTTCTAATTTACTAACGACCGTATCAAATATTGAGTAATCTCGAATTATTACATCAATGTCAATACAAGGTTTTGCAGACAAACCTTCCACCGATGTGCTTCCAACATGTTCAATGCCGATAATCAAATCACCAATTGCTTTTTCAAGTTCCTTCTTTATTTCTTCAAAAGCAGACTTCCATGTTGCATCATAGGGCACAACTATAACTCTTGCTGTTCGCATCTTCAACCTCCACAAATTCAAAGTATCTAGCTGCTATTTTTTTATAACCTTCCATTCCCCATCCGTAGCGATATATTGAAATTCATTCAAACTATCATCAAGCATTACATTGAGCAATTCATTAAAATCACTTACCAAATTTACCTTTGCCAACTCATTCTTACTAATCCAATGCATACTTCCCTCCTCAGATGATATAAGATCTCCATAAAATTCATTTGTTTTAAATAAGAAAACAAGATATCTACCATTTTCATATTTACCATCTTTTATCGGAAATTGCTTTACTCCACATAATTTAGGATTCACAACTGTCAATCCAGTTTCTTCTTTCATTTCACGTATTACAGCATCAACAATCGATTCCCCTATTTCAACATGTCCACCAGGAAGAGTAAATCCTTTCCAATCGTCTTTCACTCGATCTTGTAATAAATATTTGTCATTCTTATGAACCAAACATAAAACAGTTAGCTCAACCTTCTCTGTACGTTCCATTATTATCACCTCCGAAAATTGGGATTTATATGTTTAATTCTTTTACAAGTTCCAATGCACGAGATGATGCCAAACCATTTTGTTCCATCTTCAAAATCTCGGTCTTATCTACCCATTTATATCCAATAGTTTCCCCCTCTTGTAAGATAATGTCATTTTTATCCCAATCAGTAATACACAAATATTCCACATATAGCGAGCGATGGCCCTCATGTCGAATTCGTCTAATCTCTTTTAAATCATCGGATTCGATACCTGTTTCTTCTCTCAATTCTCTTATTGCACATTCTATAGGTGTTTCATCTTTCAATGCAGAGCCACCTGCTGTCAACTCCCACATACCGCCTAAATGCTTATTAAAATCTCTTTGCATAAGTAGGTATGTTCCATCATTGTGTTTAACAATTATTTCACATACCAAATGATACATACTATCAGGAATTATTTCTCCCCTTACTAATCTAACATTTTCTATTTTGTTAAACTGCTCATCATAAGCATCCCATATTTCAATCATAAGTCTCCTCCAAATTCAAAGTTATCTATCAGTTCCAACTCCAAAATCCAGCCACTCCGTACCTGTCGTGCTTCGCACTTTTGATTTTGTCGGTCTCTCGCCAGTATTCATTGGTCATTAAAAGTCTCTCTCATCCACTGATAAAATTTTTGCTGTTCCTCAAATTGCGGAAAGTGTGCCGAATCTTCGAACAGAATAAACTCTTTCCCCTGATGACAAGTCAAATCATTCAAATATTCTTCTGCAGCTTCTGGAGATGTCATACCATCATACTTACCCATCACAAAATAAACTGGTATATCCATCTCCGTAACAATATCCGTTATCGGATTATCTGAAGATTCCTGTAGCAATGCCTCTTGATATAAGTACGATGCGGTATATAAACGAATGGCATCCAATAAATTATACTCAGGTCGAAGCAAAAATCCTTGTAAATAATCCAAGTCGTCATTAATCTTTCTTGCCGCAAATCCATATTTCCTCGCATAGCCTCTTGGCGCAATCCTATCACCATTTTTTATGGACTCTTGCAAACTGGTTAAATAATTGACATCTTTTGTGTTTCCACTCTCTTCTGCAGCTGATATATATTTATTCAAATTATCTAATTCCGCCTTCGTCTTATCTGACACTTGTCCAATACCAACATACGCACTGTACAACTCCGGTCTCTGATAAGCCGCCTTCGTAGCAATATATGTTCCATAAGAATGCCCCATTAATACAACTTGTTTCTTTCCTAAATATTCCATTGTGTACTCTGTAAGAACAATTAAATCTTCAACATGGGTATTGGCAGAAACATCCGAATAATCCTTAAAAAATTGATATGATTTTCCACATCCCCTTTGGTCATAGTGAACAATCGTAAATTTTTCTTCCCATTCTTTCTGATACTTCACAACATAAGGAATTTCTGACCAGCATGGTCCCCCATGTACAAATAAAAGAATCGGATTATTTCTATCACAGCCTCTTATCATTATTTGAATATTCTCACCATTAATTTCCACTATTCGGAGTTCACTAATGCTGTTTTCCCCTTCTATTTTGGGCGTCCATGTCGGACGTATCAAGTTAACAATCACAAATAGTAGCAATATTATGCTCAAAAATTTTAGACCTTTATATATCTTTTTCTTCATCAATCTCACTCACATCTCTAAATATATCATTACTTTTGCATTTTTTGTTAACAGATTCTGTATGAATGCAATTTTTATTTGTCTTTTTTTATATCATTCTGCATTTGTTTTATCGCATCTAAGTATTCTCTTTCAACAGAACTTATTGTCTTTTGCTTATATTTTTTATATTCCGATTCAGCTTTATCCATAGCCTGTATATGCGATATACTTCCATTTCCATCTAGCAATTGTTCTCCTGTAGAAACTAATATCCTATCAAGATGATTTGCCCAATCCGCCATCGTCATTGCTATTTCACGCTGGGCTTGCCTTTCAGCAAAATCCAAATAACCAGAAACAAGCTGCCCCATTGCACGCAACTCTTTCTCATTCAAATAATTCTTGGCTACTTTTGCTTCTCTGAGTGTTGGGTACTCGCCCGAAAAAGTCATTAATCCCATGAACTCTTTTTCAGCATCTACTCTATGATAAATGACTTCGGCAGCGGTTTCACCTGATATCGCATAGTGAATTTTGTTCTGTACCTTTTTAAAAAATCGTATTGATTCCTCCGCTGCAGGATTGTAATCTATACTGGTTGCATAAATCTCCAAAACCTGACGATAAAACACCTTTTCTGATGCACGAATATCTCGAATTCGCTCAATCAGCTCTTTAAAATATCCGCCACCTCCTAGTTCTTTTAATCGTTGATCATCCATGGCAAAACCTTTTCGCATATATTCCTTTAGAATCTCTGAAGCCCATATTCTAAACTGCACTCCTCGTTGTGATCTAACACGATATCCAACAGAAATTATAACATCTAAATTGTAGTAATTGGTAGGTTTTGTAGAAAATTCGGAATTTCCGAATTTTCTCATAGTACTACTCATGTTAAGTTCACCATCTGAATATATATTTTTAATATGTTCATTTATTGTCGACTTTGATTTTTGAAATAATTCTGCCATCTGCTCTTGCGATAACCAAACAGTTTCGTCAACAAAGGTTACATCAACTTTTGTAACACCATCTTCTGTTGTATATAATATTAATTCTGATTCCATATTAAACACCTCACTTCTAACCCCTGCGTTCCTTGTCGTAATATTTTCAAAACTCACGAATAATAAAACGTAGCGCAAGCTTCAAACTCAATTCCTTCTGATTCACATATTTCGTAAAAATCCATATTTCTCCCATTCTCCACCCATTCAAAATAAATGTTATATAGCTTCACATAATATTGAAATGACGCTACAAGCGATTTGTCAACGGACTTTTCCGAAAGAATTTTATTGGCTCTCTGGACAATATTCTCAAACTTCTCCTTCGTGATAAGGCACCCCTCTGGAAAATGGTGTTGCCCCCACCATAAGGATTCCACTTGCTCATTAAAATACAAATCTACCGTCTCTTGATCGCATAACTCATGCGCATACGCCAGTTCCAATACATGATAGGGATCATTCGTATATTCCTTGTCATGAGGATTGTAATAGTGTCCAAAAATCTGAAACATCCAACGCATTTGCGGCATTTTCTTTTTTTCACATTCCCGTCTCAAGTAACTATTAAGAATCTCTGTTATTTGAAATGGTAGGTGCCGACGTGGTAATGCGTCGCTAGGAAATTTCAGCTCATCAATATATTCGCGACAAAACTGAAATAAAATCTCATCTGCATTTTGTTCAGAAACATTCTTTTTGAATTCATCCGTAAATTTAAACAAAAAACCATTTGCCTGCTTTTTCAATCCTTTTTCGCGCAAAGCCCAATATTTCTTAATCTCTTCAACAAATTCCCCATAATTCATCCTATATCGCCCCCCTCTTTCGTATCCCACACGGTTCTTTCTACACAAAATATCATATCACAATATACATGGTTGATGCAAACTTCATTTATGTGTTATTATTATATATGAATATTTTAAGACATAAGGGATAAAGGAGAGATTCGGATATGGAAAACGAAGGAACATTTGAAAAAATATCTATCGAACAAGCAGAGAAAAATTTAAGAGAGAACTGTATCTCATGGGTAAATGACGAATTACATACGGGAATTGATGTTCCTGTTCATTACTGGAAAAGCGGTCACTTCAAAGAGCTTTTTTCCATGGTAATGTACCGAAGTGTTATCGTTCCTTTTCTTTTATTTGCGTTACCAATTATTGCATTTCTTATTGAGGAATGGAAAGCTTTTGGCATATTGGCAGCAATTACGGCTGTTTACATACTTTGTGGAAAATTGCTACGCAGAAGAACCAAAATGAAAATCTCACTATCAAAGGAATCTTTAACTTTTGTGCAGGGACGAAAGAAAACAACGATTCCCTGGAAAAATGTGAAGAATATTTCATATGTCACAGAGGTTGTTGGCACAGGTTTTGAAAAGCGTGGTGGTTACTATAGAAGCACCAGCGGAATCACTTATGAAATAGTCGTACAAGTAGAAAACAAGTATTACAATTTTTACGATGTGTATGAAAATAAAATGCTTCTTGATGAGAATGGTAGGGCAAATTTGCCTTTATTGCCCCTACATATCGTCTGCGCCCTTATGCAGACCGCTAGAAATTATGTTATAACAAATATTCCCTATAATAATTCATGATAATTTCTGCACCACCTATATTACCCGGTGCAGCTTGAATCCATTGTTGTATTTTATCGATGTTATTTGGGATTTCACTATCTGAAAGTATTTCAAATACAGTATCCTTCAATACTTTTTTGTTTATCGTAGAATACTCCAATTTCTTACCCACTCCTAGTTTTTCAATGCAACCCGCATTAATGGGTTGATCCGACGAAAACGGTATCACCACCATTGGTGTGCCATACACAAGCGACTCAGAAACACTATTCATGCCACCATGTGTGATAAATACATCTGCCATATTTAAAACCTCTAACTGTGGCACAGATTTGTAAACATGCACATTGGAAGGTATTTTTTTGAGTTTCCTCATGTCACACTTTGGACCTACCGACATTATCACATCAATGCTTTCACCACGAAATGCTTCGATACAGCTTTGAAAGAAAGACACGGCCCCCTTTATAACTGTACCCAAGGAAATATATACCACTGGTCTTTCGCTCTTTACAAAGTCAAAATCCGTTTTTTGTCTTGGATATATTGATGGGCCCAGAAACTTGTATTGTTCATTTGGAAATTCTTCTTCATACGGTTGATATTCACGGAGTGTGTACACAAGATTTAATTTGGGTGGATTATAAACAATTTCATCCAACCAGTTATCCATTTTCAAAGAAATGTTTTTTGCTACATCTTTGGTAAATGCTCTTGCAATCCATTTATGCTTGAATATGGATAACGGACCTTTGGAATCAATAAACTCGTTCATTAACTTTTCGTTCGTAACCGGTGCGGTGAAAATCCTTGCAACCGGTTTGTTATATTTCTCAGCGAGATGCTTTCCTAAAAAGAAAAAGGGTTCATAAATAACAAAATCAAATTTCTCTACAATACTTTCAGCTGCAGCATAAGCATTCTTTATCTGCTCGGATAATTGTCTATGATTTTTGTATCCAGAAAATTGGGCACCACTTTCTGACACCTTTTCTTCCCAATCAAAAGGCAAAAGATATGTCACTTCGCAACCTTGTTTTATAAGTTCCTGTACAAGCCCAATTGTAGGCACAACATGACCGTAATATGGTAGATTAATAAATAGTATTTTCATCTTACACCTCCTCTTTCCTTTCCCACACAATTTAAAAAGTAGCAATTTCTGTCATGATGATATGTGCCAACTTTTCATTGTTGATCACATAACTGCTATGGCTCTCGCCATTGAGAATCGTGAATCGTCCATGCCGCACCTTATCGGAAATCCACTTCATATGTCTAGTTTTAATCATATCCCTGCTACCTCCGATTACAGAAACAGGGACACGTATCATACTTAGCATATCCGGCGTAATATCGGGCTCAGAAATCATCAGCTTAAACATACTTGATTTTGTAAAAAAATAGCATATCTTAAATAGTGCAAGCCATATTGATTTTATTCCCTTGGGATTAGCGTTAACACCACTTGCAACAATCCCAGATAGCAACTTCGGATACTGAATTCCCAAAAGCAACGCAATAATACCGCCGTCGCTAAATCCATATACAATGGGCGAATCAATCTGCAAACCACATATAAATTCATAAATATCCTGTGCCATATCTGCATAATGCAATTCACTCACCATAGAACTTTTACCATGTCCCCTTGAATCAATTGCATATACCGTGAATTGTTTTGCCAGCACTGGAATCGCTTTCTTAAATATAGCATGCGTCTCTCCATTCCCGTGCAAAAGAACCAGTGGTTTTCCAGCACCACATGTTTCATAATATAAATCTGCACCTGACGTTTTAAAATACATCCTTCTTACTCCTAAACTTTTGCCTTAATTCAATAAATTATTTATATATTTGTCAGACCATAATTGCGCTTCTATATAATGTCGACCTGTAGCTTTTATAAAAACTTCGAAATCACCACCATGCCTACTGATATGCTTGGCCAATTCATCCACTGTAAGCAAATCAACACTTCCATTTTTCTGGAATTCAGCACCACTGTCACCAATTGTAAAACTAATATGGCAAGAAGCGATATCTTTTAGAAGCAATTTTGTTTCAATACCATTCCCAAACCAATCGCGAAGATAATCACTATTTTCTACTACAAAAGAAAGTGGATGCTTTTCTTCTGGCAAACCACCTAATTCAATAAAACGTGAATACAGATAATCATCCTGCTTCTTGCGTAATACATAGTAATTCCCGAAATCTGCAAATCGATAAAATGCAGTAGTATTCGGATGTTTTTCCGCGAATTTGCGCGCTAATTGAAATGCCTCACTTTCAGGCAAACGCATAATATTCATAAGTGGGGTACAATCGGGATAACAATAGTTCACAAGAATAAGTTCATCAAACAAAATCATATTTAACACCACCTATAAACTCTTCTTCATCTTCCAGCCCGCTCCAAAAAACTGAATCAAACCGATGAAATGATACATTCCAAGCTCTAGTATAACAACAAACGTAAGAAATAACAAGTTTTCATCCATATATTTCCATACCTGACAAACATTCTCTCCCTCATAAAAGCAAATCCGAGACACATAGGCCTCGGATTTTTGCTTTATGGTTTTATTAATTTACATTAGACCAGATCTTGTATTCCTGATTTGGATTAACTCCTTTTGCCTGGAACAACTGACTTAATGTCACGAACTGGTATCCCTGATTTTTCAAACCTTCAATGATGGTAGGTAATGCCTGTACTGTATTGTTATTTCCCTGGAAATCATGAAGCAATACAATAGAACCATCTCTTACGCTATTCAGTACTGTGTTTGCTCTCTGGCTAGCAGATACGCTTGAAACCCAGTCATCGCAACCGATACCCTGAATAAATGCCAAATCAATGTTCTGATACATGTTATTGCTTACTCCAAGATATGGTGGGCGGAAGAATTTAACATCCACGCCTACTGCATTTTTGATTGCTGAAGAAGTACGATCAATCTGGCTTCGAATATCATTAGCGCTCAAGTTGCTCATATCCACATGTGTGTAGGAATGATTTGCCAACTCACATCCCATACGTATCTGTCTCTGCATGATAGGAATTGTGCTTGAATTAATCTGCTGACCAATCAAGAAGAATGTTGCAACCACACCATAGCGCTCCAATACATCCAACACCTGGCTAGTTGTGGAGGATGGACCATCATCAAATGTCAATGCAACCATTTTGCCTCCATTGTTGCCACCTGTGTTGCCTGAGTTGTTATTCCAATTGTTATTCCAGTTGTTATTTCCATTGTTGTTTCCGTTGTTGTTTCCGCTATTGCTTCCACTGTTGCTTCCGTCAATTTTCAGATAATCAACGTACGCATCCCAACTTCCATCATCTGCTGTTACAACCAATTCAATCTGCTGATTTCCAGTTCCGTGGCTTACATTCTGGATGGTGTATTCTGCTGGATATGCATCACCAAAGTAAAATGTACCCTTTGACTGTCCACCGATCTTCAAGTCTACTCTCGCCATACTGGAATTATTGGATGCTCCTCTTAATGTGAAGCTGTGAGTTCCAGCAGAAAAATACTGCGTATACTTGACAGACTCATTGTTTGCGTACAATGCCACTCCACTGAATGGGGAATTAATCTTCCCGGCATATTGCCCGCTAACTGTCATGTTCTCACATTGAACGGTAGTTCCACTTGCTGTGTTGCCATAAACTGTCTGCGCCATAGATGGAGCTATAAGCTGCAAACATAAAGCAAGAGACAACACGATTGCTTTCCATTTTCCTTTCATTTTTTTCTTCCTCCTTAGTAAAAAATTGAAGCTCATAGCTATCATGAATTAGTTATGAGCTTTGCTACATATATTAACTTATCATATATCACTTTTTCTGTAAATAGCATTTAGGGAATTCGTACATTTTTGTGAAATCTGCCAAATTTTTGTTTTTTCTGAAAACGTTTACGTAAAAAGTCTCCCACACAATTTATCTATGTGGAAGACTTTTTTACATTTCACATTATTATGAATCCTATTGATTAAGTTGCTTCGCTTTATCGTCCAACCCTATTATCACATTTGTAATCTCTTCCACCACTACCGCATTGCTTTCACTTGTGGAAAGTGTCTCCTCGGCACGGGCAGACACTTCCTCTGTAATCGCCGATACATTGTTAATATTCCCAACAATCTTCTCATTTAACTTCGCAAGTTCAGCAATTACTTTTTCCAAATCCTCACTCACTTCATAAATACTATGTGCACATTGCTCTATTTTCGCAAAATTGTGAGCCATGGTTTCTGCCGACTGATTCTGTTCCTTATTGCTTTCTAGCAACTGATTACTAGCTGTAAACACATCTTCTATGGAACGGGTAATATTGGAAATCAATTCCGTAATACTAACCGTTGCATCGCTTGTCTGCTTGGAAAGACTTGAGATTTCTCCCGCAACTACCGCAAATCCTTTTCCAGCCTCACCTGCCCTTGCCGCTTCGATGGACGCGTTAAGACTCAGCAAACTAGTTTGATTTGCCACTGAATTAATCAGTTCTACAATGGAATTCATCTCCTTTGTATTTATCGCCAATTCATCCATCTTGGATGCCACCAAAGCACTGGCACTTTCTGACTGACTCACATGAGAAAGAAGATATTCAATATTTTCTTTTCCAACAACAATTGTATCCTCGGTTTGCTGCACATCCCCAGCTATAATTCTTGTTACTTCTTTTGCTCTTTCTACTTGTTTTACGATGGCTTCTGTCTGCACCATCTGACTTTGCATTGCTTCTGCTGTCTCGTTGGAACCTGCTGACACATCCTGCATGGAATCTCTCGTGATCACCGCAGACTGCTCTAACTGTTTCATCCTTTCGGTAACCTCTGTAATGCCTTCCGAAATCGCAGCAGACACTTCCAACGTCTGTGTCAACAATGCATCAATCTTGTCTTTTTCCTCATTCAATTCGCCAATCTTCTGTGCATTCACTTTGCCAATCACATTGGTAGCAAATCCTGCAAAACACGCAGAAATAGCAATTGCCATCACCTGAATCTCTACCATAGCAAAGTCATCCATTGTCAACGATCCACTAATAAATCCAATGGCAATGGATATCACATTGGCAACCAGCGCTGTCCCTCCCGTAATCCAACAAAGTTTTATGTCTCCATATGGAATCAACACCAAAAACAACATGTATATGTAGACAAATGTGGTAGGCACCGCCGCCGTCAACAGTACAAAAACATACAAAACGGAAAACCCTATACTAAAAATATACTTTACTCCCGATGATGTCCGATCTTTTTTGTAAAATGCCAAGCAAATGAAATATGGCAATAAATCCAAGATCAAAAACACGGCCGTATATCCAAGTGTCCTGCTGCCCTTTACAAATTCCAATACATAGGCAATAAACAGTACTGCTGTCAAAATAGTATATGCCAACACTGACGCTGTATTAATTCGGTGCATTTCATGCATTTTCTTCTGTTTCATACTTCATTCCTCCTGACACGTATTTCTGTAACTATTATACCAAATATCAGGATACCTGCACAAGCTAATTTCTCTATTGCCAACGCCTATTCTGCAGGATTTACATGCACCATGATATGCTTAATCTTCGAGAAATTTTCTTCAATCTCATCGTGTACCTCTTCGGCTATTTCATGTGCCTTTCGCAATGTATAAGAACCATCCACTACAATTTCAACATCCACATAAATCTTGTTTCCAAAAATACGAGTCTGAAGCAGGTCAATTCCCATAACATTCTCATTTTTCATCACACAATCATATATTTCCTTTTCGGTCTCTTCATCACAACAATGGTCCACCATTTTGTCTACGGCATCTTTAAAAATATCATAAGCCGCCTTTACGATGAATCCAAAAATCACCAAGCTGGCAATGGAATCCATAACTGGAAATCCAAGCATTGCGCCGCCGATACCGATCAACGCACCCACCGAAGATAAGGCATCGGAACGATGATGCCACGCATCTGCCATTAACGCACCTGAATCAATTTTCTTCGCATAATGCCTCGTGTACCAGTACATCGTTTCCTTGCATACAATAGACAAAATCGCAGCAAGCAAAGCCAAGACCCCTGGCACTTCCAGATCACTATAGTTCCCACGAAAAATAGTCTGAATGGCGTCTAACCCAATCCCCAATCCGGTAATAAAAAGAATCATCGCCAAAATGATAGCTGCAACACACTCCAATCTTTCATGCCCATAAGGATGTTCTTTATCCGATTCTTTGGACGCAAGTTTGATTCCAATAATGACAATAATAGTACTAAACACATCCGATGCCGAGTGGATCGCATCACTGATCATGGCGTTGGAATGCGCCACCACGCCTGCTATGAGCTTCACAACAGACAACACCACATTTTCGATGATTGTTATGAGTGATACTCGGTTTGCAATTTTCTGAAATTCTTTTTCCATATTCGTTACCTCCAATAATGATAAGATAGCTCTATGGCACTTACGAAATGTGGGGATTTTTGATTTTAAGACAAAAAAACACCCACGAATCAGTAATAGTAACTACTGTCCCGTGGATGAAAGATTCCACTGTCGCCTCTGCGACCCGACCCCATGACTACGTCACGGTCTGCTCAGTTTGTACTGTAGATATATATGCAGTGCAAAGAGTTTTTATTAACATATCATATCTACTAGTTTTTGTCAAGATTGGCACAAATTCTTGTACATCACAGACACACCATCTTTGCTCAAACCATTCTTCTCATAAAATGGTTCATTGTACGGGATAGATATTAACTGCAAAACAGGTATCCCCTTTTCTCTTAAATGGTCTTCCAGGGTGGACAATAAAAATCTGCCCACACCTTTCTTTTTCCATTCAGGCACAACAAATAATTCTGAGACAAAGAAAAAGTCCGCATCGGCATAAGGATCTACAAATCCAAGGGCACCACCTATAATCTCATTGTCGCAGATTGCAGCCAACCCAAATGCTTCATAATTACTCATGATTGATTCAACTCTACGTTTTGCTTTGTCCTCTGTCCAGCTTTCATTCCAAGGATCCTCAGAATAAGCTTTCAGCATTGCATTTGCTAATGCTTCCACATCACTTTTTGATACAATTTTAGCATTCATTATGTTCTTCTCCTTTCACGCATGGCTCAATGTTGGAATTCGCAATTTTTTCTCCTTCATAACATCCATCTCTGCCCCTATCGCAAAGAATGTACAGTCCTCTTCGTGGAATTCTTGTACCTCATAGCCCTCCGCCTTCTCTGGCGCAAATCCCAAAGTTACTTCTTTGATATCCGTTCCAAAAAGTTCAATCACATCATCCAAGTTTTTCATTGTTTTCGAAAAAACGTTATGAATAAATAGACTTTCTCCTTCTGGCTCTGCAATCACATAAGTTTCAGAATCCTTGTGATAAAATACACATTCTTGCATAAACTGCGATGCATAAAAGAAAATAAGTCCATCGTTATTTACCATATCGCAAGCACCACGAAAAACATTATTGTTCATCACGTCTTGTAATGAATTCCACGCTGCCGAATGATTCATAATCACTTGTTCCAATTGGCATGCCCCCGTATTGGTTACCTTCTTGGAATACTGATACTCTACCGATTTTTCAAACCCAAATTTCGGATAAAAATCAAGCACACTGTCGCTGGCAAAAAGATACATTCCATCCACATTTTCCAGGTAATCCATCTCAATCTGCTCCATGATCTTTCGAATCAGTCCCTGATTGCGATATGCCTCATCCGTCATAACGGTTCCCAGCTGAATAAAATGCTTTATCTCATCGCCGATACGCATATCCGTCCGATTCACAGACACATTGGCAACCACTTTATCATCGATAACAATGGAATAAGGATTGTAATTATCGCCCCAAAATCCACTCTGATACCAATATTCAAAATTTAAACCAAATACATTTCCTGCTAGTTCATTAAAGCTTTGTCTTAATTTATCGTCATTACGATAATCTTTTACAATTGTATGCATAAAATACCTCCCTGTTGTATTTTCCTGTATCATAACATGTCTTGTATCACTTCTCCACCTCAAGCTTTTTTATAATTATTCTTGCGCCAAAAGAGCCGGCACATCACTGTACCAGCTCTTTAAATCTACTTCCGTTTTTCGCTTATGATACGCTGTATGCTTTTTTCGGACAAATAGTATCTCACTGCCAAAACAGAAACTTTATCGCCGGCCTGATAGTCCGCATAAATCTGCTGGTTTCTTTTATGTAATTCCTTCTTAATTCCTGTACCAGAACCCCATTGTGACCGATTTTCCGACTTCCTTGGAATATAAATATTCTGTCCGTCCACATACTGTTGTATTAACTGTATCACTTCCACGGGAAGAATCTCTTCCGCTTTTATATAGCCCATGTTTGCCTCCTAATCTTTTTCTTTCATTTGTTTAGGAACGCATTGGCTATAACAATATTCATTTTAATCATTGCAATAGCCAGTGCTATGCAAACAATACATATCTTGTCATATATACATCACCTTTCTTTGTTGTATAACATTTATATCCTCAATATATACCACTTGTACCGAAAAGTCAATTCATTTTCCCAAAAGTTTTCGATACATCAATAATTATTTTGTGTACAGCCACTGCATCAATGGCACATTTCCCCAAGCTTCCAACAGGCAACTAGCCAAGAAACAAACCACAATCATCACAACTGCAGCCACGGACCGCTCTCTTCTCCTCTCATAGATCCGATAGAAGGAATACAGATACAACGGAACCAAGAGAAGGAGATGTGGGATTCCTGCGCCCAGCCAGAGAAGCAATCCCCCCACGCCCTGTGACAGCACGAAAAACAACAGCATAAATCCTGCCTGCACTCCGGCATACACCACAAATCCCTGCACGTAGCCTTTATATCCTTTCGTATATCCCACTAACCACAGTAGGACGAAAATCTTCCCTCGTTCCCAGATGATAAAGGGAAGTGTGTTCCAAAAACTTATTTCTTGCTGCGCCCATAAAACCACATTTTCTCCCATTGCTGCCAACTGGTCTCCTGCCGGTCCCACACACAGGTAATATATGATTCCACCCAAAAAGAAGCCGGCTAAAAAAAGCAATATCGCCCTTTTTCTCCGACTTCTTATAAATTCTGCAAATGTCATTTTGCGTCCTCCCTAGCCATAAAGTCGCTGTAGCAAAGACAGCTACTATCACTATATGCTGGGAGAATTCCAATTATGACTGCTTCTCACCCCGAACTGGATTTACCACCTATCTTCTCTTATACACAATCAACTCCGGATTTGCTCCATTTTCTTCATACGTACATACAAGAATAAACTCCATGTTGGCAACGATACCAAAGCACCTTTCTCCACCAAATTCACATTCAAGCTGGTTTCCCAGATAGGTAGCCCCATCCTCTAAAAACTTAACACTTTCGCCATTCGGAAGTTTATATTCAAGATTGACATAACCACCGACAAGTGCATTAAGACTCTCGACCTTGGGCATTCCATCAATGTGCAAAGCATTGATCTCATCCATGAGCTGACTCTTGAATTCATCGAATTTTTCTTCACCACCAAGTTCCGCATACCGTTTCCAATAATCGAGTTTCGGAAGCATATCTTTCATATATGTCCGAACTTGCTCAGAAGAAACATTTTCATTTGCCATATGTTCCGCGCAGAATTCAATCAAGTCATCCATATTTTTATAAGTGTATTCACCATCGACGTAACACCATTTGCAATATTCTTCATTAAAAAAACCATCGATTTCTTTACTAATGTTGGAATCTTCAAGAGGCATCCCACAACACTGACAGATCAACTTTCGCGGAGAACCCAAAAGAGTGTTGATCGAAACATCAAACAATGTCGATAACAGCTTCAATGTTTCTGTGTTTGGTATTGTCTCTCCATTTTCCCAACGAGATACTGCTTGACGAGTGACAAAAACTTTTTCTGCAAGCTCATCTTGCGATAATCCAACTTTATTTCTCAACTCCACTATAATATGCTTTGTTTCCATGATTACTTTTCACCTCCACAACTATTATATCGTCAGTATATCGAGTTGAAAAGCAACTCGCTGTTGCTAAGATGGGATTTATTACTACGAAAAATTTTTAAAAGTAAAATACTTCTTCAAATTTTTTGTCCAAAGCAATACATATTACCAGTGCCAGCTTAGCTGTAGGACTAAATTGCCCTGTTTCGATTGAACTAATTGTATTTCTGGAAACTCCCACTATTTTTGCCAACTCACTCTGGGACAGCTTTTTGCTCTTTCGAATTTCCTTTAAGTGATTCTTTAAAACCAGTTCTTCATTCATATCCGTCACCTCCCACTACTTATAAAATGGTTGATGTAGCAATTAGGTTACTGATATGTGCGATAGTTAAACCGATTGTCAATAAGCCCCAAATGATACCTGCAACAATGGAAGACTTCTTTGAAATCTTAATGCCTTTCACAAGATTAATCACCGCATTATAAAATGCCACAACTCCAAATAATCCAATTGTACGTTCCCTGAATCGCAATCTGTTCAACATAGAACACTAAACTTAGCACCGCCATTGAAACTCCAGCAACTACAGATGCCTTCATTTCTGCACTGGCACCAACTAAATCCTTATTTCTAGTTTCCTGTCTGCTCATTTCCAAAATACTTTCTTTGTTCATTTTTCATTCCTCCATATAAGTTATTATTTTTTGTTTCTCGCAAAGTATACTTTTCGTCCACTTTTCCATCCTTTTAACCAAAGAACAAAGAGTCGCTTGCGACTCTTTCGCGTCCGAGCTATAAAGCAAAAAGCCGGGTACAACCATTCCCCAGCTCAAACTTTTGATATACACAAAAGAAAATTCAAATTAATTCGAGTATTTCTTTATTTTTCCAATATTTACGGAATTTCCTGCCAACTGCCATCTATGTAATTTTCGCTTTTCCCTTGTTCTTTCCCTCACAATAGTTCATAAGGGAAATCATCTTTACAAATAAAGAAACACTCTTCATCTATCGACATACATCCTTATTCCGAAAATCAGTATCTCTATGATTCTAATTCCCCCGAATTCGGGGGAATTAAAACTATTTTAGTATTGTTGTTGTCTGTGTTTCCAAAATAGACATCTGATGTATCGCAATCTTATTCAACTTTATCAATCGCTCTTTCTGACTTAATCCATCCTCAATTAATACTGCATTAATATTTTCCATATTTGAAAGGCAGATTAATTCAGTAATACTCGCATAATCCCTTATGTTTCCCTTTTTGTCAGGGTTATCCTCACGCCATTGCTTTGCTGTCATTCCAAACAATGCCATATTTAATACATCTGCTTCAGATGCATATATAACGGATGTTTGCTGTGGTGTAAGTTCTATTGGGATTAGGTTTGTTTTTATAGCATCTGTATGTATACGGTAATTGATTTTTGCAAGTTCTCTTTTTGCACTCCAGCCCAACAATGCCTGTTCTTCTTTTTTTAATCGTTCAAATTCCTTGATCAGATACAGTTTAAATTGTGGAGACACCCAGCTTGCAAATTCAAATGCAATATCCTTATAAGCATATGTTCCACCATATCTGCCGGCCTTAGCCACAATACCTTTAGAGTTGGTTCTTGTTACCCACTGTTTTACAGACATAATAAAACGATTAAGTCCGGCCTCCTGCATTATTTCGTCATATGCATTAGTATCAAAATCCTCGTTATACATTTCTTCCCAAATACCAAGAAATTCAATTGTATTTTTGTTTCTAAGCCATTTCTCAATCAATGCTGGTCCATTATCTATTTTTCGAACCATATCAGTTAAAGAAATGTAATCATCTTCTTTAATTTGTAATACCTGTATCTCTGTACCATCAACATTAATCTTACCCATAATTCACATCCCTTCTTCGTCTAATATACTAGAAAATAATATGTAACTTGTGCCTCGCAGAGCGAAATACACTCTTCGCACAAAACTTCGTTTTATTCTCTGTGTATTTCGTAACTATATAAATACAAGTTCTTATATTTGCAAATTTCACTACTTGTAACAAAATCGTTTTCCAAACTTATAATACATGTGCATCCAGAATCACAGGTATAATTTCACTTCTTCCATTAACAAGAAACTTCATTTGAAGAGTCAAGTCATTGGGCTCCCCATCCGTTGTCAAATCGTAATCTACGGCAAATCCCGTTCCATTATTATAAATATAAACACACATCTGACTATAGTCATTCTTCGGCTTAAAATTACATGGAATATCATAACCATCTATATAGGGCAATTCGTTTATCTCTAGAAAGCCTTCCACCAACTCTTCAAATAGCTCTAACGTCATACTTGAATCTATTGTTGTATGAAGGTTTAACTCATAATATTTTCTCGCTGCTATACAATCTACTACTGCTTTTACAATCGGTTCTTCTATTTTTTTTGCTTCATCCTTATTCATAAAAACCCCCAACCTCAAAATCATAATCTACCCACTGTCCGTTTTTCAAAATTTCAAGCTGTCCCCATTGCGGTCTACCTATATTGCGTCCTTTTACTCGTATTGGCAGAAAAGTATCATGTTGACAATCTGGTAAAGGATCATCAATATCTATCCAACCATGTTCATCTATTTCATTATTCCAATCTTCATAAACAGATTCTACATCTGGATACCAAGTGTCAAAGAAACACTGAATAGCATCAATACTACAATACTGATACAGAAAAACTTCATTTTTTGTTTGGTGCAACATGATTTTGTAAATTGAATCTCTATTATTGCATTTTATTGGTTCCTTCAAAACAGCATATTTACGCATCAGAATTTTGCCACCTCAATTTCATTCTACAGTTCAAACTTTTGCCTATCCACAAACATTTCCTTTCCCTTGTTTTTCCCTTACGAGAGTTCATAGCCAAGGGTAAAACGATATAACACGATACAAGATGTGACGGTGAGGACACCCACGGAAACTTTAGTGTTTTCAATGGTTTGACGAGATTTTTATAACAAGATATAACCGTTATTAAATCCCTAAAAATACCTCAAGTGAGAATTCAAAGTTTTCTATCACGTACACTTAAAATATCCATTTTACAAACAATATAATCCCCAACAAAATACCAATCACTATCCCTATAGCGATGGCATCCTCCATAGGTGTTGGTGGATTTTTCTTGTTTTCCTCACAAAAATCGTCCCATTCCTTCATCTGCAATTCTTCTATATAATGATCATACTTATCAATTTTTCCATCATGGTTATAATCACGCAACAACGTAACGCCTCCATATTTATTCTAATGAAAAACATTTTCCCCAATTTGTATTCAAAAAATCTTTAATAAGAGTCATATATTTAGCATATCGGCTTGGATGAACAACAAATATGTACGATCTTTGCGTCCCCCTACGATATGTCAATACGATAATTTCAGCTTCAGAAACAAGATTCTTCATCTCATTTTTTGTTGCCTCCCATTGCGTATGTGTACGCCTTGCTTTTTGACAATAATACACAACATCCTGTCCACGCTCATAATAATCCATTATTTCGTGTGGTGCAACATACTTCTCTGAATCCTTTCTGCCTATCTTCTTTTTTCCTATTGGTCCATTATCTGGATCGCAAAAAATTAATTGCATATCTTTTAAGGCCGCCAACGCTTTATCATGCCATTCATCCCTACCTTGCTGTCTAAGCATATCATGATAATACGAAACTTTTGGAAATAGATTCGCTTTTTCTATATCTAAAACTGTTTTATCCTCATTAAATGCTATTTTCTTTAATAAGTCATAAACAATCGGATCATATACTCTTTCTTTTTCATTTTTTAAATAAGAAACAAATTTCCCATCTGTCGAACCATCATTTTCAGTAAGATACCAATTGACTCCTATTGAAATATCATTTGAGGAAAGGAATCTTAAAAGCCCGTATTTTCCATAATCCCCAATATCACCTACATATTGATTTTTCATAAAAATCTTACTCCCTTGTACTCAACAGGTTCTTATAAGCAAGTACCCCGGCGATGGTTTTCGCATCGGTAATCTCACCAGAGTAAATCATTTTCTCAATCTCTGGGATGGAATAACGCTCGATGTTTACAAACTCGTCTTCATCCAGATTTTGTTTCGACGGAATGAGATTCTCTGCATAATACACTGCGATTAATTCGCTGGTATACGCAGCTGCGGTATTCACGTCGATGAGATGGTGAATGTCATCGGAACGATAGCCCGTCTCCTCCTCCAGCTCTCTCGTAGCACATACAAGAAAATCCTCGTCCTCACTATCTCTGCCACCTGCCGGAATCTCCAGCATGATATCATCTATGGCACCACGATACTGACGCACCATAAGAATTTTTCCGTCTTCATCCACTGGTACAACTGCCGCTGCTCCCTTGTGCTCGATGTGATCCCAGTGAGCGATGTTTCCATTTGGCACTTCCAAGTCCAATGTATAAAAATCTACGATAGCTCCTTTGTGCTCCAGCTTTTTGCCGATAATTTTAAATTTTTCCATCTCACATTTCCTCCCTTATGAACCTATGCCTGTGCCAGTCGCGCCAACACATTTACAAGAAAGTCAAAATTACGTTTTGCTGACTCGATACTAAGTCGCTCTTTCGCTGTGTGAATATCTTTAATATCCGGTCCAAAAGAAACAATATCCAATCCCGGAATCTTCTTTGACATAATACCACATTCCAATCCAGCATGAATTCCCTCTACAATTGGCTCTCTACCAAAAAGTTTTGTAAACTCTTCCACCATCCGATTACGCAATACGGAATCCTTTTTATAATCCCATGCCGGATAACTGCCACGGAGATTAAACTTACTATTTACTCCTTCTCCCGACACACACTGAGACAAACGCTGTAACTTACGAATCATAAAGGACAGATAACTTTCCTTCTGGCTACGAAGGGAGAATCCAAGCTGCACTTCATTTCCCTCTGTCTTGGTAATTCCCATGTTCAGAGAACTTTCCACCATCCCTGGCACATCACTACTATTTACCTGTACCGCTGTAATGGTCAGATTCACAAAGTCAACAATTGTTCTGGTAAACACGTCATCAAAACTTAGGATGGTCTGTTCTTCTCCCATCTGAATGTCAATCTTAACACTTGGTTCTGCAGAACTTACTTCTTCCACCATACAATCTGCATATTTTGTCAAAGCAAGCAACAACTGATCCGCATCCCCTACACTCACAATCTGAGCCTCAGATGTGTTGGTAATGACATTGTCTTTATCTCCACCAGTGATGGATACGAGACGGAAAGCACCCTCTTCCTCAGCCATCTCCAACAGTCTTCCAAGGAAAATCGTTGCATTCAATGGATGTTTGTGAATCTCTACACCAGAATGTCCCCCCGCAAGACCACTAACACGAATGGTAATTGGTCTTCCTTTGGTCTCTACTTTATCCTTTGAAAAACGGATATCTGCTGACGCACCACCTGCGCAACTTACAAGCAGAATTCCCTCTTCCTCATTATCGATGTTCAACATCATCTTTGCTTTCAGATCCGACACATCCAATGCCGTTGCGCCATCCATTCCCACTTCTTCATCCGTGGTAAACACTGCCTCAATCGGCGGATGGGTGTACTCATCACTTGCTAAGATTGCCAACGCATAAGCAAGAGCGATGCCATCATCGCCTCCCAATGTCGTTCCTTTGGCATACAGCAAATCACCGTCAATCTGAAGATCCAATCCGTCATTTTCAAAATCATGTGTCCCATCGTCACTGACACATACCATGTCCATGTGTCCTTGAATCATTACTGGGTTCTGATTTTTGCAATCCGCAGACGCCGGCTTTTTGATGATAACATTCAACGCCTCATCCACACGATATTCTAAGTTATGTTGTTTTGCAAAATTCACAAGGTACTCACTGATTTTTTCATTGTGATATGAACCACGTGGTACATTGGAAATTTCTTCAAAATAAGTAAATATTTTTTTGTAATCGATACTTTCTAACATGAGTTGCTCCTTTCAGGTCTACTATCCGAGCGCTCTCTTGCGCGCCCCGTTACTGTTTTCCCCAATGCACCTAACGAAAAAACAACGATGCATTGGGGAAAACAGTAACTACGCGGGCAGTCGCCATATGCCCGTAATAAGAACGTGCAAGGGAAATGTGGGATTGGGAACAGGGCTGCTTCGCAGCCACCATTAGATTTGCAGCGAGCCACTTTCAAGAGTAAACTCTTGACTGGCTCGCCACAAATCTATGGCATCTTCGATGCCTGTTCCCAATCCCCTTCCCTTCCACGTTCTGTGGGCGCATGGCTCGTTGCCTAGCGTAACCGAACAAGATCGTATGATTTCTAGCTTCAAATTGTGGTAGGGGAAAAATAGCAAGGCGCTTGAAAGAGGCGATGCGGTGGCATCGTCGATTGAAAGCAACGATGCTATTTTTTCTATAACGCAATTTGAAGCAGAATTCACTCGGTCTTGTTCGGTTAGTTTTTGAAGCTATGGATTGGTGCTGGAATTCTTCCAGTACGATTGACAAAATCATCACATCCAAATGGATTTACTGGCATGATTGGTGCATATCCAAGCAAGCCACCAAATTCTGCCTGCTCTCCCACGTCTTTTCCCTGTACTGGGATAATACGAACGGCAGTTGTTTTCTGGTTCACCATACCGATTGCCATTTCGTCTGCGATAATTCCTGCAATGGTTGTATCCTTTGTATCTCCAGGAATCGCAATCATGTCAAGTCCTACGGAACATACACATGTCATTGCTTCCAATTTTTCCAATGTAAGGGCGCCTTCCAATACTGCATCGATCATTCCCTGATCTTCGCTGACTGGGATAAACGCACCGCTCAGACCACCTACATAAGAAGATGCCATAACGCCACCTTTTTTCACCTGATCGTTCAACATAGCAAGGGCTGCTGTGGTTCCTGGTGCTCCCGCACGCTCCAAACCAAGTGCCTCGAAGATCTCTGCAATACTATCGCCCACTGCTGGAGTTGGCGCCAAAGAAAGGTCAATGATTCCAAATGGAATTCCCAAACGCTTGGAAGCCTCGTAAGCCACCAACTGACCCACTCGTGTGATTTTAAATGCCGTCTTTTTAATGGTTTCACAAACCTTACCAAAATCTTCGCCTTTTACTTTCTGCAACGCATTCTTTACAACACCTGGACCACTAACACCTACGTTAATGATGGCATCGCCCTCGGTAACACCATGGAATGCACCTGCCATAAATGGATTGTCATCTGGCGCATTACAGAAGATAACTAACTTCGCACAGCCCAAAGAATCCTCGTCCTTCGTAAGCTCTGCTGTTTCTTTTACGATGCTTCCCATGAGACGAATGGCATCCATGTCCATTCCTGTTTTTGTGGAACCAACGTTAACAGAACTACATACACGCTCCGTACATGCAAGGGCTTTCGGAATCGAACAGATCAAGTTCTTATCTGCTGTTGTCATTTTTTTGGACACCAACGCAGAATATCCACCGATAAAGTTTACGCCCACGGTCTTCGCCGCACGATCCAATGTCTTTGCAATCTCCACAAAGTCATCTGGTGTCTTACATGCAGAACCACCGATCAACGCCACTGGTGTAATGGAAATTCGTTTATTTACAATTGGAATCCCGTACTCCATACTGATTTCTTCACCAACGGAAACCAGATTTTCTGCCATTTTTGTAATTTTGTTATATACGTTGTCGCACAATTTTTTCAAATCGCTGTCAACACAATCAAGAAGGCTAATTCCCATGGTAATGGTACGTACGTCGAGATTCTCCTCCTCAATCATAGTATTTGTTTCAATTACCTCATTTATGTTAATCAAAATGTTGTACCTCTCTTTTCACGTATTAGATGCGGTGCATCTTGTCGAAAATATCTTCTCTCTGAACTTTAATAATGCAGTTAATGGACTCACCAAGTGCCTCCATCTCCTCTGAAATCTCTACAAATTTTTTCGTAGACAAATCGGTATTAACGATCATCATCATATTAAAAAATCCATCCACGATTGTCTGGGAAATATCCAAAATATTAATTCCATTATCTGAAAGATATGTACATACCTTTGCAATAATTCCTACACTGTCTTTTCCTACTACTGTAATGATTGTCTTTTTCATAATGACCTCCAAAATTTTTTTCTTTATAAAACAATCGGTGCCGTTGGCTCTTGCCGTCCGGCCACTTGCAAAAACACACCGTATTCCTCGCCCATTTCCTGCTCCAGCTCATATTTCACTGTCTCATAAGCAAGTTCCGGATAATTGTTTTCTTTACTGAGATGTCCCAGCAAAATATGTTTTAATTTATAATGAATGAGCCGCCGAAGCATGCGCCCACAGGCATCGTTGGACAAATGTCCTTCACTTCCCAAGATACGCATTTTCAATGAGTAAGGATAATTCCCTACCTGTAACATGTTAATATCATGGTTTGCTTCCAGCAAAGCCCCCTCACAATCTTCCAAATGGGATATGGTATAATCCGTATACTCTCCCATATCCGTAGCCACTGCCACTTTTTTTCCAGCCTCACATACGGTATAGCACACCGGATCTGCGGCATCGTGAGAGATTGAAAACGGCATGACTTCCATCCCTGCCACACTTACCGGCTGATCGGGACGAATGCATTGGAATAGCTCTTCGTCCACCTTTCCACATTTTCCTTTTTGCAATATATAGTCAATGGTTTTCTCCGTAGCATACACAGGTATGGCATTTTTACGGAGAACCGGTCCCAGACCACAGATATGATCCGCATGTTCATGGGTAATAAAGATTCCTTCTACCTGTTCCATGGAAATCTGTTCTGCTGCCAGTCCCTCTACGATTCGCTTGCGGCTGATTCCGGCATCAATGAGTATTCCTCGATTTCTTTTTTCGGAACCAATATAAATGCTATTTCCACTACTACCACTGGCAATACTATAAAGCTTCATGCCTTTTTGCTCCTTTTCTAGCTAACACTTAATTTTGCCAATACAAATCAATGCTATCTCCTGCATGGATTGGTGTTGTATAATCGCTGACGTCAATCCCATTGACACGGGTAACCAATCTCTTTCCCCCTGCCTTCGTAAGATCAAATGGATACACATCAAACACATCCACAAACATATGATGTGGCTTAGGAAGTAACGATACTTTTGTACCATTTACTTCGATTTCATTTGCTTTCCCTGTTTCCCGAGATGGCTGAACCGAAACTTCTTCCTTCTGATACTCCACCACATCTTGCTCCTCTGCCACAACTGTGGAGGACGCCGCCGGCTTCACTGCCAGATTGTTCAGTGGAAGATCTGCTGCCCATGCCGGCAATGGTTTAACCGGTGCCAATAATGGGTCTTGTTCTGGCATTGTACTAGACAAATTCAAGTCCTCTAGTATATTCTTTTTCTTCTCTTCCTGTTTTGGCAACTCTTTTGCAAATGACAAATCCGGTACAAATACTTCTGGTTCCGGTTCTGGAACCTTCTCGATCACATCACCATCTCTTACCTCTGTGCTGCGATCTCTTTCCTGACCATTTACAAGCACCATCTTTTCTTCTGGAACCCCCATAAACTCAAAAAGCTGTCGAACCGTATAATGCTCATAAACAACAATGGAGTCCCCCGGTTTCACTTCATACTCCGTTGGTTGCCACTCTTTATTTACTTCCACACGTTTCGGGCACAATACTTTGCGTCCAAAAAATGTAAAAACCAATTCTTTTCGACATTCGGGCACCTTACTAAGCATAAGACTTGCATTCTCTCCTTTTGTAGCTGCCCGTACCTGAATGACGTCTTCGGACTCAATCAACTCATTGAGATTGGTCGTTGCATTGTTGCGACGAACCTCTGCTGGTTCTCCCAGACGCCCTTTCGCTTCTCTCTCTTCGCCATTTACCTTGTACGTAAATCCATCGCCTCTGGTAGGGAAGAGACTACTCTGCGCATAACCTGCATGGATGCATGCATCCAAAACCGTTGCTTTTCCATTATCATAAATCTTCACCCGTTCCTCATTGACACGAACATAGATGAAATTACTCTTTTGCTCATAATATTCCATACAGATTCCAATCGGTGTAACCAACGTGGAATCCTTCTTAATTCCCGTGGCGGAAAAATCAACCTGCTGCAATACTTCTGCGCCTCGCAGTGCCACACGATTCTCTGGAAGTCCTAACTTTTCTGCCATTAACTCGGTAAAGCCTGGCATCTTGCCACCGCCACCTACAACAAATACCGCGCTAACAGAATTGCCACCATTCAACTCTAGGATTTTCTCCGACACTTTCTGCACAATGGTTTCCACTGCCTCTTGTGCCGTTTCCTGTACTTCTTCGCGAGTCAGTTTATAGGACTCACCCAAAATATTTTTAAAGGAAATCAACTTTCGCTTAGTAGCTGCCTTCTTAATCTTCTCAGCTCCCTCAAAATCCACCAGATATTTTTTAGCAATAACTTCCGTAATCTCATCTCCCGCAAGAGGCATCATACCAAAGGCAATGACACTTCCATCTTTTACAATAGAAATATCCGATGTTCCAGCTCCTACGTCCACCAGCGCAATATTTAACAAACGGAATCGTTCTGGAATCGCCACATTGATTGCTGCTATTGGCTCCAATGTAAGACTGGCCACATGAAGACCTGCTTCTTCCACCGAAGTATACAGACCATCCACCACTTCATCCGGAAGAAATGTAGCAATCATCTCCACACCAATGGACGTGGCATTGTGCTGCTCCAGCATTTCCATGGGATACCCATTCAGGAAAAATTTTACCGGCGAATAGCCAACACAATAAAAATGCTTGTCTTTGTGATCCGTCTCCTGGCGAATCTCTTCATACGCCTTCTCCACTGCAAGACTTTCCAGAGAATGAACATGGTCCTCTGTCACTTTTGTCTCACTTGGCATTTCGTATTCAACAAAGACATCCTTTGTCTTCAACACGCGTCCCGCCGCTGCAATACTTACTTCCCAGAGCTGACGTCCACACTCCTGCTCAAGTTGCTCTTTTATCTCTGCAATGGTTTTTGCCACCGTAGGTATGTCATGAATCTGTCCATCAATAACCGCTCTCGTCTTGTGTTCCCTTGAAACCTGTGCCACAACAACAAAACGGTCTGTTCCTTCTCGGTAACCTACCGTACCAACGATGCTTCTTGTTCCAATATCAAGTCCAAATATATACTCGTTTTTTTGTTCTCTCATATGTAACCCCCAACTTTCACATATGCATGATATTTAAGTATACCATAATAGCCACTACTTTTCTAGTACCTTTTCCATATAGTCACGGATCTGCATAGCAAGCGCCACTGTATCTCCATCATTTGTAACCACTCGGTGGCAACGTCCAACAAGTTCCTCATTGGAAAGCTGTTTTGCCATAATACTCTCTGCTTTTTCTCTTGAATACCCCCGGGATGCCATCAAGCGCTGGATGCGAATGTCATTATCCGTAACAACACCCCACACTTCATCACATAGGGCATCACATCCTGTCTCAAAAAGAATGGCCGTCTCTAACACCAGAACAGCATCCGGCTCCGTAGCCTCTGCCCGACGTCGCATCTCCCCAAGGACAGTTGGATGAATGATTCCATTCAATTTTTTCAGCTTCTCCTGGTCTGCATATACAATCTCTGCCAAAGCATTGCGATCTAGTTCGCCATCTTCCCCCACAAGAGCCATTCCAAATGCATCCACGATCTTTTCATAGGCAGGCATTCCCTTTCGCATCACTTCATGACCAAGTTCATCTGCCATGCAGATTTCCGCCTTATATTCCTTTTCCAATAATGCCAGCACCGTGGATTTTCCACTTCCCACTCCACCTGTAATGCCGATAACCATATTCGCGTTCTTCCTTTCTCTCTTGCAAACAAAGCACTCTTACTTTGCCTCGTACCAACTATCGCCTTTCTTTACCTCTGCAATCAGCGGCACAAGAAGATCCGCCGCATGTACCATTTCTTCCTCCAGAAGCTTAGTCACTTGTTCCACTTCATCCTCTTTTGTCTCAATCAAAAGTTCATCGTGAATCTGAAGAATCAACCGGGAAGAAAGATTCTCTTCTCGAAGTCTCTGATCCACATGAATCATGGCAATCTTTATAATATCTGCTGCTGTTCCTTGAATCGGTGAATTCATGGCAATTCTTTCTCCAAACTGACGTTGCATAAAATTCTTCGCGGTCAACTCTGGAATTGGTCTTCTTCTGCCAAACATGGACACAACATGCCCCTTGGCTTTTCCCATTTCCACCAAAGAATCCATATACTCCTTCACCTTTGGATAGGTAGCAAAATAATCTTCGATATACTGCTCCGCCTGTTTCTTCGTAATATTCAAATCTCTGGATAACCCAAATCCACTGATTCCGTATACAATACCAAAGTTTACCGCCTTAGCATTTCTTCGCTGCAATTCTGTCACTTCATCATATGGCACATGGAACACAAGGGCTGCTGTGGTCTGGTGCACGTCTGCATTTTCTTTGTACGCCTCAATTAATCGCTCATCCCCAGACATATGCGCCAAGACACGTAATTCAATCTGCGAATAATCGGCATCCAAAAATACATGTCCCTCTTTTGGCACAAAGACTTTTCGAATCTGTCGTCCCAACTCCATACGAATCGGAATGTTCTGAAGATTTGGCTCCGTACTGCTCAGTCGTCCGGTAGCGGTAATTGTCTGATTGAAGGTAGAACGAATTCGACCGTCCATGTCAATGTATGCAGACAAACCATCCGCATAGGTGGATTTCAGCTTTGTCAACTGACGATACTCCAAAATCAGTTCCACAATCGGGCTCTCAAACCGCAATTTTTCTAACACCTCTGCCGATGTGGAATATCCCGTTTTCGTTTTCTTTCCATATGGCATGCGCAATTTTTCAAACAAAATCACACCCAACTGCTTCGGCGAATTGATATTAAACTCTTCACCTGCCATATCAAAAATTTCCTTTTGCAATACATCGATACGTTCCCCGAGACGCTGTCCATATTCCCGAAGCGCCTCGCGTTTTACCGCAATTCCTGCTTTTTCCATATGATACAACGTAAAGACAAGAGGCATCTCAATCTCGGCAAACAGCTCATAGGATTTCATCAACTTCAGTTTTTTGTGCATTGGCTTATACGCAACATAATTCACCAAACCACAATAGCATCCATAGCGCACAACTTCCTGCTGTGCCTCAGTATACATCCCATGAACACTTTTCTTTCCAAAAATCTGGCTAAATGTCGGCATCACAATATCCGCATACTCAGACGCAATATCCTCTTCTAAAAATCCCTTTTGAATCGGATTCATGACATATGCCGCAAGTCCGGTATCAAATGCCAGTTCCGCCTTGGACTCTGGGATAAAATCCAACTGGGATTTGAGATCATTTGTTACTAGCACAACACCCTTATCAATCAAACGCTGACACTGCTGACGAACCACATCCTCCGTCACATTCCCCTTTGCATGACAAAAGACAACTTCTTCCTGGGAGCCACAAAAAACCACAGCGATGATCCGAGATTCTTCCTCCATAAAAAGCGTCATCTGTCCGTCGGATTCCTGGGTGGAATCTTCTTTATTTTTGGCTAACACTTTCACTGACACATGAGACACTTCAAGAAGCGACTCCACGTACTCCGTCAGTTCTTTTTCCGTGCTGATCTCACGAAACTTCTTCTCAATGCTAAGATCTGCCCCTGTGTCATTTTGAAAACGTGCCATCAACGACTTAAATTCCAACTTCTGGACAAGCTTGTATGCTTCCTCGGTGAAAATATTCTCCATGCGACAGTCTTCTAACTTGATTCCCAACTTGCAATCCGTCTTAATGGTAGCCAGCTTTTTGCTCATCAACGCCAGTTTCACATTATTTTTCACTGCCTCCTTGGCACGTGGTGGCTTGATTTCCTCCACCTTCTCAATGGCATTTTCCACCGTACC
>JAZNJZ010000125.1:0-6001 GCA_045578325.1 Eubacterium sp. | reverse complement strand
GAAAACCTATGTAGGAGTGGCGGATGGTTCACGAGTTATGTTTACGGAGTTAGGAAAGGACGAATAATATGGAATACATCATGATTGTCTGGATTGGAATTGTACTTGCGGCATTATTAATAGTTGCACTTATTGTGATTGCCATTGCACGTATCGTCAATTACATATCCATGCGAAGCAATTTGAAGAATGGGATTGATGAGCGAATCTATGTTTCAATTGGTGGGCAGCAACAGTATTTGTCCATTCAAGGAGCGGACGTCAAAAATCCAGTCATCATCTGGTTACATGGTGGACCGGCAGGAGCCGATACATTCATTAACTATCCATTTATCAAATATTTGGCGAAAGATTATACGATCGTTTGTTGGACCCAGCGTGGTTGCGGACGGACATATTATCGAAACAAAAAATTGGATCCGAAAAACAAGACAGCTACCTTTGATCGTGCCATTGCAGATTTGGATGAATTGGTGGATTACATACGGGAACGTTTTCAGAAGGAAAAGGTTATCTTATTGGGGCATTCCTATGGAACCCTGATAGGGAGCAAATATGCGCTGACGAAACCGCAGAAAGTACAAGCCTGTGTGGGAATTGGTCAACTTGTTAATATGGACAAAGGCGAGCGATGCAGTTATACGCATGCTCTTGAAAAAGCCAAGGAAAAGAGACATGACACCCGAAAAATGGAAGAGGCTTATGAAGCATATTGTAAAGAGAGCAACGATGAGAATCGAATTGCTCTAAGACGTCAGGTAATTCCGTATCATCGACCAACCAAGCAGGCAAATCAGATATGGCTTGGACTTTCTTCTCCATATATGAACATCAACGACGTCCGTTGGTTTTTGAAACAATGCCAAGGGATTCAGCGATATATCTCATTGAACCAAGCGTTGTTTGACTATATTTCGGATGCGGATGTTTCCGACTATGGTACGAAATATGATGTACCTGTTGGTTTTATTTCTGGTGCTGAGGACTGGGTGACTCCGATTCCGTGTATTGAAGAATATCGAGAGAAAATCGAAGCACCGGGCAAAGAATTGGTGCTAGTGGAAGGTTGTGGACATGTGCCACAATTGGATGATCCAGAGGAATTTGTGGTGGAATTGAAACGTATGTTGGAGAGGCTCTAGAGTGCATGATGAAGGAGGAAAACCAAAATGATACATTATAACAAAGCAAAAGAACTTCTCGATATGGAAGCGGTGGAATTCACTGGTGGAGTATCAGAAGACATCATTCGAAACGCAGAAAAAACACTGAATCTTACCTTTCCTGAGAGTTATCGAAGCTTTTTAATGGAATTTGGTGCTGGAGATATAGGGGGAGAAGTGGTTTTCGGATTGATTGCGAAGGAACATGAAAATTCGGATATGGATATGATGAAGATTACCCAAGTAGAGCACGATTACAAAATGCCGAAATACATGGCGGTTATTTTCTATAACTCCTTTGATGATTGTCTATATTGCCTAGATACCAGCCAGATGAAAGAAGGAGAGTGTCCGGTGGTGCGTGTGTCCTCGGATTATGAAGATGTGGAAATAGTGGCAGAGAGCTTTGGTGAATTTTTATTGGATTTGGTGGAAGAGTAAATGGAAATGACCATGACATTCGGGAAAGTGAAATATCTTTAAGAATGCCATGGTCATTTTTTATATTATCCTATTTTATTTGTAGTCAAAAAGATCGACATAAAACTTGCGGTAGTCTGTACGTTTTTCCTTCGTAGCGGCAATTGCGGTACGAGGATGCTGGTTCAGCTGCCCCGTGAGAAGATATGGGATGTCATATCCCCAGATAGCGCCGCTTTCTTTTACTGCCATCATATCTTTTTCAAGGAAATCCAAGATAGGAAGGATGTTGTATTTTGGATTTTTCAGGAAGCCAAGGATCATTTCGCTTGTACAGTTTCCGGCACCACGTCCCATACCACTTACGGTAACGTCAAGGAAGCTGACACCACGAGAAAGGGCTTCAATGGTATTGGCAAAGGCAAGCTGCTGGTTATTGTGTGCATGAATACCAATGTATTTTCCATATTTCTCAGCAACAGCCAAGTATTTGTCTGCCAAATCTCTCATCTGCTCAGGATAGATAGAACCGTAGCTGTCTACAAGATAGATGCCGTCTACGTTACTTTGACCGATAAGTTCCAATGCTTCATCGATGTCTTTTTCTTTATCATTGGAAATTGCCATGATGTTAATGGTTGTTTCATACCCTTTTTCGTGACAATATTCAACCGTTTCGATTGCGGCTGGAATCGTGTTAATATATGTAGCAACACGAACCATGTCAATAACACTTTCGCTACGATCGATGATATCGCGACGGAAATCCGTACGTCCAACATCAGCCATTACAGCAATTTTTAAATCGCTATCGTTGTCGCCTACGATGCGGCGAATGTCTTCTTCTTTGCAGAATTTCCAAGGACCAAAATCCTCTTCTGGGAAAATATCTGTAGATGCTTTATAGCCAAATTCCATATAATCAACACCGGCTTTAATATTAGCCTGGTAGAGGTTTTTTACAAATTCATCCGTAAATCGGAAATCGTTTACGAGACCACCATCACGTAATGTTGCATCAAATACCCGTACATCGGGACGATAAGATAAGAGTGTTCCTTTTTTTTCCATTTTCTTTTCTCCTTTCGAACACTATAATTTTGCCAAAAACACGCACCTAAAAGACATTGTAACAGAAAAAACTACATATGAAAAGAAAAAAATATAAAAATATGTAGAATCAGAGGTTTCTCCTTGATAAAATGTGTGAAAACATGTAAAATATATGTAAGAATGTCAAGGCGTAGATGATGTACGAAAGAGGACGGAATCGGGCGCGGGAATGGAGGCAAGTATGGGAAAAGGATTTCAGAAAATGAGAGGATATATCAGTGTGATTTTGGTGTTTGTTCTTATGTTTACAATGATGCCAACGCAAGTAGTACAAGCGGAAGAATCAACACCACAAGTCACGTTAGAAATGTGTGATATCTTAAGTAAAAATATTAAAGCTTTGGCGGAGAGTTTTGCTTATGATAATGACACAAAAGAAAAGTTAGAAGAGTATCGGGCCACTTATAATCAGTATTTGATCTGGGATGAGATGTACGAAGAAACAACGACGATAGACTCGGTGGGCAATGAAAATGTGCTTGCACAGATGGAAGAAGCATATCTAATGATTGAATATTTGGATGGATGTTATGATCAGATTGTACCATTCGAAGGTTTGACGGACTATTTTGATGTAACAGCAGAAGAGTTCGCAGCGTTTCAAGAAGTGAGCAAAAATCCGGACAGTGCATTGACGAAGTTCGTTGGTCATTTTACGGGGGCTAGCGATGAGGTTCTTGCTTTCTTTGGAAAAGAAGGAACCGCCGTTAGTGTTGAGACGGATAACAATGAATTGGGAAAAACAATAGAGGCGGTATATCTGTTTGTAGAGAACAATGCTACAGTATTTGAGGGTGCGACATTGGTCAATGACGTTTTTGCGGCGGCACCGGAATTAGGAGACATTGTAAAAGCTACATACGAGGATATTAATCCAAAAGTAGAATCGCTAGGAATCTGGAAAGAAACTTTTGAAGCAGAGGCAACGACTACTCAAAAAAATGCATTGGACCGTCGAGTTGCGAAACTTACATCCAACATGTATGCCAGTCTTTCTGATTTCTACGATGGATATTTGGTTCGATGTCAGAAAATCGGCTTTGAGAAGCGAATCGATGATTTATATGAAGAAATCTATTCGATGATGGATTATACCACATTGTCTTCGGATGATGTCAAGATTTCAGAAGTGGAAAATGAGTATGCGATGCTTTCACAGAAAGTTCAGGATAGTATTGTAAATCTCAATATGTTGCAGGCACTTCGTAATAAATACAATGAAAATCTAGAGTATTACAAGAAAACGGTTGTACCAGCAATTGAAGCATCGGCCTTGATGGAAGAGGATTTCTGGAAATTATACGATATGAAGTGGCCGAGTTGTGCGGATGCTGATCAGAATGATGCCAAAACAGTAGAGAAGAATCTGCTTGAAGCCGATACGATTATTATGCATGCCAGAAATACATACGATGCATTGACGTCAGCACAGAAAAAGCATGTAACAACGTTGTCTTATTTAGATTATATGGAAAAGACGTATCAGACCATGAATCTTCGTTATATGACCAATTCAGCTGCTACTTTTTATCCGTTGTTGACATCGGAGTTGTTGTTGGATTATGTAGAAGATACCCAGCATGCATATCAATGGTTGACATCCTGTATCGGGGAAAAGGATTTGCAGACATTACGTGAAACATTGGTGGATCCGGAAAGTGAAGACAGTGATGTTGTGTCTGTGATTTCTGCAGCTGCGGAGAGAACGGCATATTTGCAGCAAAATATAGGAAGAGAAACAGAAGCGGCCATTCGAAGACTTGTGACCATGGAAGGAAATCAGAAAGGTTTTGTGAGTGCACAAGAGATTGAAGCGGTGTATCGATTGTATCAACGTGCGCTTTCCTATGAAGCGGCAAAAGAAGAATTGACAGATTTGTCCAAGTACCAGATGGAGGCACTTCATACTTTAGTTGTTATGGCGGAGGAAACGTCGGATGCCATTGTGGCGGCGGGAGAAATCGATTTGTCTTTGGCAGTAAATGCAGAGTTGTTTATAGAAAAATTTGATGCGATTCTATCCTTAGATGTTGCTTTTCTTGCAGAATTTTCACAGGTTCAAAAGGATTTTGAGGCATTGGAGAATGGTTCTATTTGTTTGACCGAGATGACTCAAAATGCACTACGTACTTATGAGGACGAATTGCTGGCACAGGCAGATCGAAAAACGATTCTTGATGTATACCAAAGCTTAGGAACAATGACTGTTATGGACAAGCCAGAAATCAGCGCCGTTCATGAAGCTTGGGAAAGTTATGTGGAAATCGTAGGAGAAGAGACGGAAAACGATGCGATGTTTGCAGGACAGGAACTTCGCCGATATGAGACGATGGCTACAAGGATTGAAGCGTTCATTAATATGTGTGATGAGCTTAGTGAGGCACCACAGACAGAGGAAGAAAAGACCGCTGTGAAGCAGGCAGAGCTATATTATTTGGAAACTTTGACGGAAGAGGAGCGTGCCTTGGTTCCAGAGGTGTATGTTACCAAATTACAACAGGCTCTCTCCTTGGAGCGAAAGATTCAAGAAGTAATGCAGGCAATCGATGCCATCAGTGCACCAGTGGATGATGCTACTTATCTAGAGTTTGCAAATGCATATGAAGTAGCTCGTGCGATGTATAATGCATATTTGGAAATTTATCCACAAGGAGCAACATGGATTGCAAATGCAAATCGCTTGACACAGTATGAGACAGCGAAAAAAGTCATAGATACCATCAAAGAATTGCTTCAGTTACATAGTTCTCAGATGTGTGAGAACCGAGCAAATATTGAAGCGACAATGAAAGCTTACGAAGATTTACCAATGGAAATACAGACGATGGTTTATAATTATCCATTGATTTATTCCTTACATAATGATGTTTCTCAGGCGGATGCGGTGAGAGAGTTGCTTAATGGCTTGCTTGTACTTACCTTGGCGGATAATCCGGCAGTGGAGGCGGCCCGAAGAGCTTATGATTCTCTGGGAGAACGTGGCAAGCAGTATGTCAACAATGCGGTTCTTCTTGTAATGGCAGAAAAGCAGATTGCTGCGTTGAAGCAAAATCAAGCACAGGCGCAAAAAGAGCAACAAGAATCCAATACGGTAAATCCAACAGTTTCGCCAGAGGATAAGGACTCAGAAAAGACAGGAACAACCATTAAAAAAGCCAAGAAATCCATTAAGAAAGCTAAGATTTCTAAGTTGGCAAAGAAATACAAACTGAAAAATCGTAAGCAGTTAAAAGCTAAGATTAAGAAGTTAAAGAAACGTATGGTTGTAAGGGTGAATGGTAAAAAACTTCGTAGAACGAAAGATT
>JAZNJZ010000124.1:0-8554 GCA_045578325.1 Eubacterium sp. | reverse complement strand
TTATCAAGAGTTCCATATTTTCCACATGGAATATCTTTCAATGTAAGTCCCGCTGCCAACATGGCGGAAACGAGAGCGATTGGGAATCCGGTTGAAGTCGGAGGCCAAGCGGTCTTAGGAAGACAAGCAAGTTGTTCAACTCCTTGGCTCACAGAACGACATGGCTACGATCCGACTTGTACGTATTTATCAAGAGTTCCATATTTTCCACATGGAATATCTTTCAATGTAAGTCCCGCTGCCAACATGGCGGAAACGAGAGCGATTGGGAATCCGGTTGCTTTGGAAGCAAGTGCGGATGAACGAGAGGTACGAGGATTAATCTCGATTACAATAATACGATCCGATACTGGGTCGTGTGCGAACTGTACGTTTGTTCCACCGATAACCTGTACGGATTCTACGATTTTGTAAGCCTGCTCCTGCAAACGTTTCTGACACTCTTCGGAGATGGTCAGCATTGGTGCAGAACAGAAAGAATCTCCTGTGTGCACACCGAGTGGATCGATGTTTTCGATGAAGCAGACAGTGATGATATTTCCTTCTGCATCACGAACAACCTCGAGCTCAAGCTCTTCCCAACCAAGGATGGATTCTTCTACAAGAACCTGTCCTACGAGACTTGCCTGAAGTCCACGAGCACATACGGTTTTCAATTCTTCTTTATTGTATACAAGTCCGCCGCCGGGACCACCCATGGTGTAAGCTGGACGAAGAACTACTGGGTATCCAAGCTTGTCTGCGATAGCAAGTGCTTCGTCAACACTGTAAGCAACTTCGCTACGAGCCATCTCAATTCCCAATTTGTCCATGGTCTTTTTAAACTCGATGCGGTCCTCACCACGTTCGATGGCGTCAACCTGAACACCGATAACCTGTACGTTATATTTATCCAATACACCGGCCTGATTCAACTCAGAACAAAGGTTCAAACCAGACTGTCCGCCGAGGTTTGGAAGCAATGCATCCGGACGCTCTTTGGCAATAATCTGCTCCAGACGTTCTACGTTCAGAGGCTCGATGTAAGTAACATCAGCTGTTTCTGGGTCAGTCATAATCGTCGCTGGGTTGGAGTTTACCAACACGATTTCATAGCCGAGCTTGCGAAGTGCTTTACAGGCCTGAGTACCTGAGTAGTCAAACTCGCACGCCTGACCGATGATGATCGGACCAGAGCCGATGATAAGTATTTTGTCAATATCTGTTCTTTTAGGCATAGGGATTTTCCTCCTTATTTTGTTCTCGATTCATTTGTTCCCAAACTATATTATAGCGCAAATGCCAAAAAGCACAAGTTTTTTTTCTTTATAATAGGAAAAAAATTTGGAAATCGGGAAAATGAACAATATTTGCCAAAAATTTGACACGACAATTGGTAATGATATATATATTATCAAGTAACTATTTTAGTGAGGTATAGCAAATGCGGATACAAAAACAAATTCAAGTGATTGCAGAGAAAGTTGTGCCAGACTCATTGCGTTTTTATAGAAAGAGAATAGCAAAGAAAGATAATATTCGTACTGGAAATTGGCTGAAGTATAAGGCGCGTAAATTGTACGGCAGGGATGTGGTGACTAAGGGCGTCGTGAAAGCTACGAACTTGGAACCATGGTTAATCCAGCCGTTGGATACGAAGTACCGCGAAGAAATGATTCGGGAACTTCAGAAAAAGTATGGATTTTATTTTGACTCCATGCTTATCATTCGTAATCCGTATGAAAAGACGCCGTTGTGTGCCTTACTTGTGTTTGAGACGGAGCAGGAGTGCTTGGTTCGTGTGACGGTGAAGGGAAAGGAAAAGGCGTGTCAATTTCCTTACACCACCGAGCGCCCGGCGAAATTTCATCGAGTGCCTGTAATTGGCCTGTACCCGGGCTGGGAAAATAAAGTGCGCGTGGAGCTTCTGGATGCAGAGGGGCAGCGGATTCGAAAGAAAAATGTAACGATTCCTACTGTCAATCTACCGGAAATCGTAGATGGTGTTGTGAAAGCTGCCGAGTCGTCAGTCGACACCGCCATGCCATTTACGTTCGTAACAGGTGGTATCAGAGGAAGCACGTACGCTTTTGACCGATGTGGTGAAATTCGGTATTATATGTCCCGTCAGCCGCGTCAGTATGGTGTGTATCCACAGGAAGATGGAAGATTTCTCTTTCCTGAAAAATACATCAATGAACCGACGTATATTAATCCGCACGCCAATGTAATGTTCGACATGGACGTTTTGGGACGTGTGCGGGAAACCTACTATGTGGAAGGTGGCTTGCATCATTGGGTAGTGCCGGTGCCAGGGACAGATGGTCGCATTGTGCTGGGAGCCGGTAGTAGTATGGACGGACGTATGGAAGATGCCATTGTTCGATTCAATCGTGATACGGGAGAAATCGAAGCGACGTATGATCTGGGAGACATGTTCTTCCCAGCTATTGAAAATCGTTATGATTGGGCGCATTTGAACCGGATTTGGTGTACGGATTCGGAGCATGTCATTGTTTCTATGCGAAATTGCCATACAGTGGCGAAGCTACATTTGCCTTCCAAGTCGGTGGTGTGGATTTTGGCGCATCCGGGTATATATGAGGGGTCGAATCTGGAGAAGAAAGTTTTGCACGTGCAAGGGGATGACTTTGAGCATTTCTACCAGCAGCATGCGGTGGAAGCGGTGGAACTTCAAGGGGCGTGTTCGGAGGATGCCACGTCGGATATGTTACAACTTATGCTTTTTGATAATCATTGTACGACGAAAATGGATGTGCCGTGGTTCGACGGAAAGGAAGAATCCTACGTATGTTTTTACGAAATCGACGAGGTGAATTTCACGGTGCGTATGGTGAAACGTTTTGCTTGTCCATTGTCGCCGACGCGTTGCAATGGCTGGTACGATGGCAAGAAACACCGCGTCTTTGCCATGGCGGGAGCGGCGAATTCAGTGGAGGATTGCGAAGCGGCGCGAGTGATGGAGTGGGATTTTGAGACAACTGAACGGATTAGTGATTATGAAATCTATTACGGATACTTCCGCGCGTACCCATTTGAAATAACCGACACGGAGTTGGCGGAGGAAGTGGTCGTACCGGAGCGATATCGTCGTGGTGAATTGGCGGCGCCGATTTTGAAAACAGAGCTGACGAAGAATGATTTCGCAGGGCCTGTGCTAGAGGAACCGAAGGAGGATGAAGAGGGCGGCATTTCCCTTGTGTATCTGGATAATCTTCTTTTGGTGCGTGCTCAGGATCATGCGGTGGCGAAGGTGTATATGGTGGGGGATGGCGTCTGGGAGAAGGATTATACAACCACGCATCAGACCAGCGAGGTGTTTGCTCAGAAGTTTTATCATGTGGCGATTCCGATAGACCAGCTTCCGGCTGGAAGATATCAGGTGTGGCTGGAAATGGCCACGGGTGAGATGGTGGATGCCGGGAAATGGTTTGAGGTTTGAAGTTGCATTTCTTAGTAAACTGTGTTACACTATAATCGAGCAAAAGATTTCTAGAATTTATGCGTTTTTCTCTTGCGCATTCTAAAATGACTTTTTAGTTAACTCAAGAACTCTTGCTTATACCCAATTGATTTTACAAATAGAGCAGGAGCATTGAGTCATAGGCGTCGTGAGTCAATGTATTTCCTGCACTCATAAGGAGGGAATATGGCAAATGACGTATCATGTGTGTTGGATATGGAACTGAATCTGTATGAGCATCAATCAACGTTAAATCCCAATATGCCGCTGCGTGACTTGTTTTATGTGTCGAGGATGTATGAGGCAATGTTGGAAGAAGGAAAGATATACGGAACTAAGGCTGTAGGTATCCCAGCACCAAAGTTTGTGGTCTTTTATAATGGTATAGCAAAACAACCAGAGCGAAAGTGCCTTTATCTTTCAGACTTGTATGTACACAAGCCAGAAGAAATTAATCTGGAATTGGTAGTAATACAGTTAAACATCTCTCCGGGTTTTAATGAGAAACTAAAGAAAGAGTGTCCGTCACTGTTGGGCTACATGCAGTTTGTGGAAAAGGTGAGGAAATACCAGAAGAGCATGAAGCCCAGAAAAGCGATTGATGTAGCTGTGACGGAATGCATAAAAGAAGGAATTTTAACGGATTTCCTTCGGAAAAATCGAGCTGAGGTGGTGCAGATGAGTATATTTGAATATAACCAAGAAGCACATATGCGGGTAGTACGCGAGGAAGGACGCGAGGAGGGACGTGAGGAAATTCGAAAACTCAATGAACTTGTTCGTAGATTGCTTGCGGATGGACGTACGGATGAATTGCAACGTTCCACAACGGATTTGGAATTGCAAACAAAACTTTTGAAGGAATACGGTTTGCTGGACGAGGAATAGGTAATGTTAACAAAAATAAATTGGATATAAAGGAGAAAAATTGAAAAAGTTTCTCCTAGTAAGTTTTTAGACAAACTTTAGGAAAGATGTTATAGGCTGGCGATGGAGAATATCTGTCGCTGGCTTTTTCCTTTTATTGTCGAACAGAACACGTTGTGATAAAATAAAAGTAGTTACTATGTGAAAAGGGAGGAAACTATGAAAGAATTGAAAAGAAGAATTGCATGGGTGTTGGTGTTGAGTATGTTGTTGCCAATGCTTGGTAAGGGGAGAATAGAGGAGATTTTCGGCGCGAATGTTCGCGGCATTGTGGGACAAAATACGTTAAATGGGGCGCAAGTGGAGAGTGCTACAGTGGAAACGGAGAAGATTGAGGGGGAAACAGAAACACCAGATGTGTGGGATGGAACGACGGATACTAATTGGTATGCAGAGGGAGAAACAGAGTTTGAGATTTATACGGCGGAGCAGTTGGCAGGGATAGCAGAACTTGCGAATAAAGGGGAATTGTCTGGCAATACAAACTTCTATTTAATGCAAGATATTTATCTCAATGAGAATTGGGAAGAGTATGAAGTTTGGGGAAAGGAAGCACCAGAAAATGAGTGGACGCCGATTGCTAATACAGAAGACTTTCCGTTGTTAGGAAATTTTCATGGAAATGGACATACGATTTATGGAATGTATATTGATGAACAAGAGGATTGTATTGGATTGTTTGGTAATGTAGGAGATATTCTTCTTGAAGATATGCATATTAGAAACTCATATATAAAAGGGAAGGATTATGTTGGTGCCCTGGCTGGAGAGTGTCATGGAATACTTAAAAAATGTTCAAGTAATGCAATCGTAAGTGGGCAAAATTATGTGGGAGGACTTTGTGGATATTTTGGAACCGAAGGGATAGTAAATGGTTGCTATGTGGTGGGAGATGTTAGTGGCGAGACTTATGTAGGAGGAGTAGCTGGGAAGCTTCAATATTTAAAACAAGAAGATCTTCAGCTGTCTGGATATGTGATGGCAAAAATTGATGGGGGAAATTGTGTTGGAACGTTAGCTGGTGCAATTGAATTTTCTGGGACAGGTATAGATACTACAAGTATTGATCGTTATACACAAACCAATGATTTTTTCTATTATTCAGACGAGGAAGTAAATGTGGAGATGAGTTGTTTCGGAAGTAATGAGAATAATGTTCCGACAGTGCGCTATGACCATGATTATGAAAAGGAAGCATTTGAAGATGGAAGAATTGCGTTAATGTTGAAAAGATTTGGGTTTGGACAGAAAATAGGTATCGATCCATATCCTGTTTTGCAATATCAAACGGAAGCTACGGAGATTTGTGAGGTTGTATTTCTGATTTATAAGGAAAACAACTATAAAGAAAACAACTATTTGGGTAATGAGTGTATTTATGTCAATGAAGGGACTTATATACAGCCGTATATCCCTAAACTGATGTCAGAAAATGAAGAGGTGTTGGAATGGTATATAGATTCGCCAGAGTATCCATTTGATTTTGAAAATACACCAATTGAAGGGAATCCAGTAGTTTACATTAGAATAGGTGACAAGAGTTCAACAATAGAACCAAGTGAGACGGCAAATGTCGAACCAGATGAAGATACGTTTGTGGATATTGCGACGTCAACCCCAGCACCAACACCGACGCTAACCCCAATTCCAACCATTACTCCAGATGCAGATGTGGTGGAGGGAGTAAAGGAAGATTGGCTTTACACCATTGCCAATGCGGAAGTAACGATACATGGTTACTTGGGAAAAGAAACGAAGTTGCGGATCCCAGATACGTTGGCGGGGTATCCCGTAACGATTATTGGGGATAGATGTTTTAGTGACAATGATCAGATTACCAATATAACCTTCCCAAGATACTTGAAGAAAATCGGGAAATCTTCATTTTCTTCGTGTGATAATATAACAGGCGACTTGGTTCTTCCAGAAGGTCTTGAGGAGATTGGGTCGAGTGCTTTTGAAGGTTGTGGCATTACGGGAGAGCTGGTATTGCCTTCTACCTTGAAAAGCATTGGGATACGTGCTTTTGTTTGTTGTGAAAGCCTTACTGGCGATGTGGTAATACCTGCGGGAATGACGAAAATAGAAATGGGTGTGTTTAGTGAGTGTCGGAAGTTGGAAAATGTGACTTTTCACGATAATGTTGAAGAGATTGGTGAGGGAGCTTTTGAGGCTTGTGTTATGCTTACTCAGTTGGAGTTACCTGAAAATCTAAAGCGGATTGAGTTCAGAGCGTTTTCAGCGTGTAAGAACATAAAGAGCGATTTGGTGTTGCCAAGTCAATTGGAGTATATTGGACAATCCGCATTTTCAAACTGTAAAAAATTAAGAAAGGTATATATTTCGGATATAAATGTTGAAATTAACGTGTTTGCATTTGAATCGTCATCTGTTACCATATATGGAACCACGGGAAGTGTGGCAGAGCAATTTGCTACGAGGGCAGGACTTCCCTTTATCGACGAAGCCCTACCTTCGCCGACTCCATTGTTCACACCGGAAGCGGATGCCGTAGAGGGAGACTTGGAAGATTGGTATTATGAAGTGGAGGATACAGGGGAAGTAACATTACGAAAGTTCTTGGGATACACGACGGACCTGCGGATTCCAGATACGATGCAAGGGTATCCGGTAACGGTAGTGGGAGAATATTGCATAGAGGTGGGGGGAGATGCCATCCAATCACTAACGTTGCCTCGATATTTACGTGAGATAGGGGAAATGGCATTTATGTCATGTGATAATATCACGAACTTGAATGGAAGAATCGTTTTTCCGGAAAGTTTGACAACCATCGGAGACTATGCTTTCCCAGGGCATATCTTTCATGGAGAGTTGGTATTTCCGGAAGGACTTACAAGCATTGGAGAGTGTGCGTTTCAAGTTTGTGATTATGTGGAAAAGGTCATTATTCCATCTGCCAATGTGACCATTGGGAAAAATGCTTTTTATGATTGTGATTTTACTATTTACGGCATCCCAGGTAGCACGGTGGAAAGCTACGCCAACTATTATCGCATCCCTTTTGCGGACATTGCAACCTTGACGCCGACGCCGACAGCAACGCCATCCCCAACGCCATCCCCAACGCGGATGCCTGAGAACCTAGCTAATCCAGACTGGGATTATACCATCACTGACGGAAAAGTAACCATAAAGTCCTACAAAGGAACAGACACAGAAGTAAAAGTGCCAGATACCATCGGAGGTTACCCAGTAACAGGGATTGCTACAGGGGCTTTCCCTGCTAATATCAATGTAAACATCGTACACATTCCAGTGACGGTGGTGAACATTGCGCCGGGGGCCTTTGTGAAGTCTAGTGTCAAGATATATGGGGCGACTGGAAGTGTGGCGGAGTTCTATGCCAAGGGAAATGGCTACATCTTTGTGGACAATACTACGCCGACAGTGACGCGGGATTTGACGATTACGATAAAGAAAAAGAAGAGTGATGTTCCGAAGATCAGCTGGACGAAAAATGCTAATGCCACTTCCTATGAGGTGTATCGATCTACGAAGAAAAAGAAAGGATACAAGCGGATTAAGGTGCTCTCTGCCACTAAGACCAGTTATATTGACAAGAAAAGCAGGCGAGGAAAGACGTATTATTATAAAGTCCGTGTAATCTGTGAGAAGGATGGACAGAGGGAGGAAGGATATTTTTCTAACATAATAAAAGCGAAGCGGCAGTATCTCATTACGCCAGTCATCCGCGTGAAAAAAGTGGGTGGAGCGCAGTCGGAAATTGTTGTTAAGCTAAAGAAGAAGCAAGGAAAATATGTGCAGATTTATTATCAAAAAGCGAAAGAAAAAAAGAAGATGATCAAACTTCGTTCGGCAAAACTTAAGAAGTTATATCGCTTCCAGTACCGTTCTTCGGCGAAGCGCCTAACCATATGGGTGAGAACCTATGTGAAGAAGGGAAAGAAGATACAGTATAGCCGATATGCCAAAAAGAAACTTTAAAAAAACGGAAATTAATTTTCTGGTTGCGCATGATAGAATGTATGTGGTGATACGATGGAGATAAAAGAAACAGTAGAATATAGTCCAAAACCATACTTTTTGTCAGATGGAACGGTGTTGGGCGAGCGTTATGTGATAGGGAAAGTGATCGGCGAGGGGAATTTTGGAATTACCTATGTCGGTTGGGATTCCTTG
>JAZNJZ010000123.1:0-11178 GCA_045578325.1 Eubacterium sp. | reverse complement strand
ACAACGGTTGCAAAAGCGAAGAAATCCATTAAGAAAGCCAAGGTTTCAAAACTTGCAAAGAAATACAAACTGAAAAGTCGTAAGAAGTTAAAAGCGAAAATTAAGAAGTTAAAGAAACGTATGGTTGTAAAGGTAAGTGGTAAAAAGCTTCGCAAAAATAAAGATTATACCATCAAAGTGACGAAAAACAAGAAGAAATCCAGGGTTACTTTTGTGATAAATGGAAAAAGTAACTACAAACATACAAAGAAAGTTACAATTAAAATTGTATATTCAAAAAAAGTGTGATATAATGGTCTCGGCGTGAGTACGTCGAGACCATTTAGTATAGAACAAGTAAACATTACGGAGGTAAGAAAACAATGGATTACAAGAAAGCAGGAGTTGACATTGAGGCAGGATACAAAGCGGTTTCCCTCATGAAGGAGCACATTGCTTCCACGATGAGACCAGAGGTGCTGACAGACATCGGTGGATTTTCTGGGGCATTTTCAATGAAACGTTTTATGGGAATGGAGGAGCCAACCCTTGTATCAGGTACAGATGGTGTTGGAACTAAGCTGAAACTGGCATTCCTTTTGGACAAGCATGATACCATTGGTATTGACTGTGTAGCAATGTGTGTAAATGATATTGCATGTGCTGGTGGAGAACCATTATTTTTCTTGGATTATATTGCATGTGGAAAAAATGAACCAGAGAAAATTGCTAAGATTGTTAGCGGTGTAGCAGAAGGTTGTCGTCAGTCCGATGCTGCTTTGATTGGTGGAGAGACTGCAGAGATGCCAGGTTTCTATCCAGAGGATGAGTATGACCTTGCTGGATTTTCTGTTGGTGTTGTAGATAAAAAAGATATGATTACTGGAAAAGACCTGAAAGCAGGCGATGTGCTTGTTGGTATGGCATCTTCTGGTATTCACAGTAATGGATATTCCTTGGTTCGTCAGGTGTTCAGCATGAACAGTGAGGCATTGAATCGCAATTATGAATGTCTTTCTGGAACTCTTGGTGAGACACTTCTTACTCCGACTAAAATATATGTAAAATCACTTCGTTCCATTAAGGAAGCAGGTGTTAGAATTAAGGCATGCAGCCACATCACAGGTGGTGGATTCTATGAAAATATTCCACGTATGTTGAAAGATGGCACACATGCAGTAATTGATAAGAATAGCTTCGTAATTCCACCAATCTTCGAGATGCTTGCGAAAGACGGAAACGTGGCAGAAGAGGCAATGTACAATACATATAACATGGGTGTTGGTATGATTACTGCAGTGGATAAAGCAGATGTAGATAAAACCGTTGCAGCAATCAAGAGCGCAGGTGAGACTCCATATATTCTCGGCGAGATTAAAGACGGCGAGAAAGGCATCACACTTCAGTAAGAGTGAGAAAGGATGGAGTTGAAATGACGAAGACAGCGATACTTGTTTCTGGTGGCGGAACCAATCTTCAGGCGATTATTGATCGTACGGAAGCAGGTGATATTACCAACACAAGCTTGGAACTTGTCATCAGTAACAAAGCTGGTGCGTATGCGTTGGAGCGTGCAGAAAAACATGGAATTAAAGGTGAAGTCATTGTTCCAAAAGATTATTCTACAAGAGAAGAATATGGAGAAGCAATGATTCAGTGCTTGGAAAGCCATGGGATTGATCTGGTTGTTTTGGCTGGTTTTTTGGTAATCCTTCCAGAAAATTTCGTGAAGCATTATGAGGGAAGAATGATTAACATTCACCCGTCTTTGATTCCGTCTCACTGTGGACCAGGATATTATGGCCTAAAAGTTCATGAAAGTGTTTTGGCACGAGGAAACAAAGTAACAGGGGCTACCGTACATTTTGTTAATGAAATTGCCGATGGTGGTCCGATTATTTCCCAAAAAGCCGTGGATGTTCTGGATGATGATACGCCAGAAACATTGCAGCTTCGTGTTATGGAGCAGGCAGAGTGGAACATTCTTCCACAGGCAATTGATGACATCGCCAATGGAAGAGTTGAAATTGTAGATGGTATTGTGAAACATAAATAGACAGAAGAAATGAGGGTAAACATGAAGGTTCTTATTGTAGGAAGCGGTGGACGTGAGCATGCCATTGCCACAAGCGTAGCGAAGAGCAGTCAGGTGGATAAGATTTATTGTGCACCAGGTAATGCAGGAATTGCTGGCGTGGCAGAGTGCGTAGACATCGGCGCTATGGAATTTGATAAATTAGCAGATTTTGCTCAGGAAAAGGGCATTGATCTTACGATTATTGGTATGGATGATCCGTTGGTTGGTGGTGTTGTAGATGTATTTGAAGAAAAAGGACTTCGTGTCTTTGGACCAAGAAAAAATGCAGCAATCATCGAGGGAAGTAAAGCATTTTCCAAGGATTTGATGAAAAAGTACAACATTCCAACTGCAGCGTATGAGAATTTTGACACACCTGAGGCAGCACTTCAGTATCTTGAGACAGCGAAGATGCCAATCGTATTGAAGGCGGATGGGCTTGCTCTTGGTAAGGGTGTATTGATTTGTAATACATTAGAAGAAGCAAAAGAGGGCGTAAAGACTCTGATGTTGGATAAGCAGTTTGGTGATGCGGGAAATCAGATTGTCATTGAGGAATTTATGACAGGACGTGAGGTTTCGGTGCTTTGCTACTGTGACGGTACACATATCAAGCCGATGACAAGTGCACAGGATCACAAGCGTGCCAAAGACAACGATGAAGGTCTGAATACCGGTGGTATGGGAACTTTCTCACCTAGTCCATTTTATGATGCAGATGTACAGAAATTCTGTGAAGAGAAAGTATATCAGCCAACTATGGATGCCATGAAGGCAGAAGGAAGAGACTTTGTTGGAATCCTTTTTGTAGGACTTATGTTGACGCCAGAGGGACCAAAAGTATTGGAGTACAATGCTAGATTTGGTGATCCAGAGGCACAGGTTGTTCTTCCACGTATGAGAAATGACATTGTGGATGTAATGAATGCTTGTATCGATGGAAAACTTGATGAGATTGATCTTCAGTTCGAGGACAATGCGGCAGTATGTGTCGTATTGGCATCCGATGGTTATCCAGAGAGTTACGAAAAAGGGAAAGTAATCACGGGATTTGAGAACTTTGATAACAAAGATGGTTACTATGTATTCCATGCGGGAACAAAATTTGAAGGCGATGATATCGTTACCAATGGTGGACGTGTCCTTGGTGTAACGGCAAAGGGAAGCGACTTGAAAGAAGCTAGAAAAAATGCTTATGCAGCTACGGAGTGGATTTCCTTTGAGAATAAGTATATGAGAAATGATATAGGTAAAGCCATCGACGAGGCTTAACATTGTAAATAATTTAGAAAAGGAGAGATAGATTATGTATTCATTTGAAGAAGTAGTAAAAGCGGATCCAGAACTTGCGAAAGCAATGGAGCTGGAGACTGGAAGACAGAATGACCACATTGAGCTCATTGCATCTGAGAACTTTGTTAGCAAAGCGGTTATGGCTGCAATGGGAAGTACTTGTACAAACAAATATGCAGAAGGATATCCTGGAAAACGTTATTACGGTGGATGTCAGTATGTAGATATGGTAGAGGATCTCGCTAGAGATCGTGCGAAAGAATTGTTCGGATGTACTTATGCAAACGTACAGCCACATTCTGGTGCCCAGGCAAACATGGCAGTATTCTTTGCTTTGGTTAAGCCAGGCGAGACTGTAATGGGTATGAACCTGGATCACGGCGGACATCTTTCTCATGGAAGCCCAGCGAACATTTCCGGAACATCTTATAACATTGTTCCTTATGGAGTAAATGATGAAGGATTCATCGATTATGATGAAGTAGAGCGCATTGCAAAAGAGTGCAAACCTAAAATGATCATTGCAGGAGCAAGTGCTTACTGCCGTAAGATCGACTTCAAGAGATTCCGTGAAATCGCAGACGAAGTAGGCGCATTCTTGATGGTAGATATGGCTCACATCGCAGGTTTGATCGCTGCAGGTGTACATGAGAGCCCAATGCCTTATGCTCACGTTGTAACAACAACAACACATAAGACACTTCGTGGACCTCGTGGTGGTATGATTCTTTCCAGCGAGGAATTTGCAAATGAGTACAAATTAAATAAATCCATTTTCCCTGGTATCCAGGGTGGTCCTTTGATGCACGTAATCGCAGCAAAAGCTGTCTGCTTCAAAGAGGCATTGGATCCAAGCTTCAAAGAGTACGGTAAAAATATCGTAGCAAACGCTCAGGCATTGAGCAAAGGTTTGATGAGCCGTGGTATCGACATCGTATCTGGTGGTACAGACAACCACTTGATGCTTGTTGACCTTGTAAAGAAAGGCTTGACTGGTAAACAGGTTGAGGCTTGGTTGGATGAAGCAAACATCACAGCAAACAAAAACACGATTCCAAATGATCCACAGAGTCCATTTGTAACAAGCGGTATCCGTCTTGGTACTGCAGCAGTTACAACAAGAGGTATGAATACAGATGATATGGATCAGATTGCTGAGGCAATTGCAATGCTTATCGATGATGTCGATGCAAACAAAACAAAAGCAATGGAAATCGTTAAGACATTGACAGATAAGTATCCTTTGTACTAAGAGTACGTACCGCTTTTTAAGCGAGAATTTTGGAGAGAGCTGTTTCTGAGAGTTTTTACTCATAAGAATCAGCTCTCTTGCTGGTTTTATTTGACCTTATGCCACAATCGTGGTAGAATAAGGAGATTGATAACTTTGAGTTTCTAAGTGATAAAGCAATGAGGAATGAAAAAATGATGGATAAAGAAAAAATCAAACAAGCGGTTTCCTTGTTTTTAGAGGGAATAGGGGAGGATACAACAAGAGAAGGACTTCAGGATACGCCGGAACGAATTGCTCAGATGTGCGAGGAACTCTTTGGCGGTTATTGTGATGACGCCAAAACTCACCTTAGCAGAACATTTTCTTCGGATCAAAATGAGCTTGTTGTGGAAAAGGATATTACCTTTTATTCCGTATGTGAACACCATTTGCTTCCATTTTATGGAAAAGTGCATATTGGATATATTCCAGACGGGAAAGTGGTTGGCTTGAGTAAACTTGCACGGACCGTGGAGGTTTTTGCCAGAAGAGCGCAGATCCAAGAACAGTTGACAGGACAGATTGCGGATGCAATGATGGAAATTCTGCAACCAAAAGGAGTCATTGTTATGGTGGAGGCAGAGCATATGTGTATGACCATGCGTGGCATCAAAAAGCCAGGTTCTCAGACCGTTAGCATATGTACTCGTGGCGTTATGGAGGGAAATGACTCCATTAAAAATGATTTTTTCAATTTTATCCGATAGGCGTTTTGCGTGGATAAATAGGAGGACATGGGTAGGATGAGAATTGGCAACCGGGACTTTCAAATCGGAAAACAGATATATGTTATGGGAATCCTGAATGTAACACCGGATTCCTTTTCTGACGGTGGAAATTTTGACGAGCTAGAGCAAGCAAAAATACAAGTGCAGAAGATGATTTCAGAAGGGGCGGATATCATTGATGTGGGTGGAGAATCCACACGACCGGGCCATACACCGATTTCAGAGGAAGAAGAGATTGCTCGTATTGTTCCGGTGATTCAGATGATAAAAAGCAATTTTGATATTCCTGTTTCCATCGATACGTATAAATCAAAGGTGGCGGAGGCTGCGTTGCAGGCGGGTGCTGATTTGCTCAATGATATCTGGGGCTTTTTGTATGATGAAAACATGGCAGTGGTTGCTGCACAGTACGATGTCCCCGTTTGTTTGATGCACAATCGGGATAATACCGAATATGAGAATTTTATCCATGAGGTAATGAAGGATATAGAAAAATGTCTTGCCGTCGCTCAGAAGCATGGTGTGAAAAAAGACAAAATCATACTGGATCCGGGGATTGGATTCGGAAAGACCTATGAACAAAATTTAATTATGCTCAATCAATTGGAACAGTTGTGTCAGCTGGAGTATCCCGTGTTACTTGGGGCTTCTCGAAAGAGTGTCATAGGTTTGACACTGGATTTGCCAGTGACCGAACGAGAAGAAGGCACCTTGGCGACAACGGTGATCGGAGCGATGAAAGGCTGTAGTTTTGTTCGGGTACATGATGTAAGGGCCAATGTACGTGCCTTGCGCATGGCAGAAGCGATTATGCATGCGTCTCAAGGCTAAGAAAGGAAAAAGAAACATGGATCGAATCGATATCAAAGACTTAGTGTGTTATGGTCATCATGGAGTCTTAAAAGAAGAAAACGTGCTGGGACAGAAGTTTTTGGTGTCCGTTAGTATGTTTATGGATACGAGAAAAGCGGGAACGGAGGATGCCCTTCCATATTCGGTGAACTACGCGGATGTAGCACAGTTCATCGATCAATGGATGAAAGAGAATACGTATCAGCTTATCGAGACCGTAGCGGAGCAGATTGCAAGGGAGATATTAGTGAAATACCCGTTGCTTCAATCCATTGAAGTTACCATTAAGAAGCCATGGGCACCGATTCTGCTGCCATTGGAAACCGTCGCTGTAACGATTCAGCGTCAGTGGACCGATGTGTATGTGGGGGTTGGCTCTAATATGGGAGATCGAAAAGCATATATCGAAGATGCCCTTGCGGGAATTCAGAAGGACGATCTATGTAAGGATGCCTATATGTCTGCCATTATCGAGACAGAGCCCTATGGATACACAGAACAGGATCCTTTTCTAAATGGAGTTATTTGCTTTAAGACATTATATAGTCCACAGGAACTTTTGCAGTTTCTTCATGGTTTGGAAGAGGAAGGCAATCGCAAGCGCGAGATTCATTGGGGACCAAGAACCATTGATTTAGATATATTATTTTACGGAAATGAAATCGTCCAGAGTGAAGATTTGATCATTCCACATAAAGAAATTCCACTGCGACAGTTTGTGTTGGAGCCAATGAATGAAGTGGCACCGTTTTTGGTACATCCGGTATTGAATAAAACAATCTCTCACCTATATGAAGAGTGGAAAAATGAAAATCAGTAAAGGAAGGAATACAAAAGCATGTTGGATTTGAGTGAAGCAAGAAAAAATATCGACGAGATCGATCGACAGATTGTGGAGCTTTTTGAGAAGCGAATGATTCAGGCAAATGAAGTTGCCAATTATAAAAGAGCCACAGGAAAAGCGGTTTTTGATAAAGAACGAGAGGACCAAAAGTTAGAGACATTAGGGAAAATGGCCAGCAATGATTTTAATAAACGAGCAATTCCAGAATTGTTCAGTCAGATTATGTCCATTAGCCGTAAATATCAGTATAGTGTACTTCCTGTATCGACGCAGTCAACGGAGTATAAAAAAGTAGAGAATCTTCCTGTGAATTCCGATACCAAGGTTTGCTATTTTGGTGTACCGGGAACCCACACCCAGCAGGCGATGGAGAATTTCTTCGGAGAGGACATCACAGGTATTAGTTGTCCTACGTTCCAAAGTGTAATGGAAGCCGTCGAAAAGGGAGAAGCAGACTACGGTGTACTTCCCATTGAAAATTCTTCCACGGGTGGTATCACCTCAAACTATGATTTGATTTTGAATTATTCCAATAGTATTGTGGGACAGTATGTAAATAAAATTGACCAGTGCTTGCTTGCCCTTCCAGGTGCTACATTAGAAGACATCAAGGAAGTGTATTCCCACCCACAAGGGTTGTTGCAATGCAGCGAGTTTTTGGAGAAACATCCAGAAATCCAGCAGATTGAATTTTCCAATACTGCTGCGGCAGCAAAGAAAGTGGCTGAAGATAAGAATATGTCACAGGCAGCCATTGCGGCGCCACGTGCGGCAAAAGAATATGGGCTACAAGTGTTGAAAGAAAGCATTCACCAAGAAAAAAATAATTCGACGCGATTTATTATCATTGGTAGAGAGCCGGTATATGTAAAAGACAGCAACAAAATTGCACTTTGCATCGAATTATCACACGAGTGTGGTTCCTTGTACCGGATTTTGTCTCATTTTCTGTTCAACGGTTTAAATATGACGCAGATTGAATCCCGGCCGATGAAAGATAAAAATTGGGAATATCGTTTCTTCATTGATATTGAAGGAAATATGGAGGATCCGGCAGTGCAAAATGCATTGCGAGGAATCGAAGAAGAGGCAAAGAGTGTACGTGTACTTGGAAATTTTAAATGCTAGAATTTGATAAATAGTAGGAGGAATCCGATGTTTGATTATCAGTTGATTGAAAATACAGATATAAGCGGTGAGGCACCGGAGTGCGAACCTGCGCGCCAGTATTATTTTATGAAAAAGTGCCGTATCTGGGCACAGGAAGAAGAGAAACGAATTGGTCGTAAGCTTACGCTTTCCATGCAGACCATGGGATGTCAGATGAACGCTAGAGATTCGGAAAAGTTGGAGGCAATCTTAAGCTATATCGGATATGAAACCGTTGAAGAGACCATTGCGGATTTTGTTTTGTACAATACTTGCACAGTAAGAGAAAATGCCAACTTAAAAGTCTACGGAAGACTTGGCTATATGAAAAATCAAAAACGCAAGAATCCACAGATGAAAATCGCGATGTGTGGTTGCATGATGCAAGAGCCTACAGTTGTAGAAAAAATCAAAAAGAGTTATTCTTTCGTAGATATGATTTTTGGAACCCACAATGTATACAAATTAGCAGAGATTCTTTATACGCAGATTGAATCTCAGCGAATGGTCATTGATATCTGGCAGGAGGCAAAAGGTGTTGTGGAAGATTTGCCAAGTGTAAGAAAATATTCCTTTAAAGCCGGTGTCAATATCATGTATGGTTGCAATAATTTCTGTAGTTATTGTATTGTTCCGTATGTGCGAGGAAGAGAGCGAAGCCGTGAACCAGAGGAGATTTTGCGTGAAATTCGCAACTTAGTTTCCGATGGTGTTGTGGAAATTATGCTTTTGGGACAGAATGTAAATTCCTATGGAAAAACATTGGAACAGCCTATGACCTTTGCTGCGCTTCTTCGAGAAGTGGAAAAAATCGAAGGGTTGGAACGAATTCGATTTATGACCTCTCATCCAAAGGATTTGTCGGATGAATTGATTGAAGCAATGGCGGAAAGTAAAAAAGTGTGTACCCATTTGCATTTGCCATTGCAGTCAGGAAGTACCGATATTTTGCATAAAATGAACCGTCGTTATACGAAAGAAGACTATCTGGCTTTGGTGGGGCGCATCAAAGAAAAGATGCCGAACATTTCATTGACAACGGATCTGATCGTTGGATTTCCGGGAGAAACAGAAGAAGATTTCTTGGAGACTTTGGATGTGGTGAAAAAGGTGCGTTACGACAGTGTGTACTCCTTTATTTATTCCAAGAGAACGGGAACTCCTGCGGCAGCTATGGAAAATCAAGTGCCCGAGGATGTGGTGAAGGATCGATTTGATCGACTTCTTCAGACGATACAGAACATTTCTCACGAGATAACAGACAGTAAAGTGGGTGAAGTGGTGGATGTATTGATGGAAGAAGTCAATGACCACGATGCATCGTTGATTACGGGACGATTGTCTTCCAATGCAGTGGTACATTGCAAAGGTGGCAAGGACTTGATTGGAAAGATCTGTCAGGTGAAATTGACAGAAAGCAAAGGTTTCTATTTTATGGGAGAAATTGAATAACGGTATTGGAATAAGAAATAAAAAATCCCCCTTGCATGAAAAGACTTCAATGCAAAGGGGATTATCACTACAAATCATGAGTTTGATTTACTGTTTTTCTGGTTCTGGGTACTCAGTACCGAAGGTGTCTACCGTAACTTTTTCCATTACGACTGGGACAACTGGCATGTCGCCGTAACTTGTCTCTACCGTAGCGAATTTGTCTACAACATCCATGCCTTCGATTACTTTACCAAATGCAGCGTACTCACCATCAAGATGAGGTGCATCTTTATGCATAATGAAGAACTGGGAACCAGCGGAGTTTGGCATCATGGAACGAGCCATGGAGATAACTCCAGCGGTGTGGTTCAAATTGTTTTCAAAACCATTGGAAGCGAACTCACCTTTGATGCTATAGCCAGGGCCACCGGTACCGTTTCCATCTGGGCATCCACCCTGAATCATAAAACCATTGATGATACGATGGAATGTAAGTCCATCATAGTAACCCTTATTTACAAGGGAAATAAAGTTATTTACTGTGTTTGGTGCGATTTCAGGATAGAGCTCTACCTGAATCTGGTCACCAGATGTCATGTTAATTGTTACAATAGGATTTTTTTCAGCCATAATTGTTAATTCCTTTCTAAAATGATACTGTATACAAGTATACCGAAGAAAGGAATATTTTTCAAGAAAAATAATGAGGTGATGACAATGAGATATCCAGAATTTATACAAAAGGGACAGACTATAGGAATTACGGCGCCTTCCGACGGGAATCGGAAAGAAATGGATTTTGCAAGGTTAGACTTGGCAAAAAAGAATATTGTGGACCGAGGTTATCAAGTGCGGGAGACCGAAAATGTACGTACCAGTGATGGGAGAGGGCGAAGCAGTTCCAAGGAAGCGCGCGCAGAGCAACTGATGAATCTATTTTTAGATAAAGAAATCCCTTACATTTTTTCTGCAAAAGGCGGGGATTTTTTGATGGAGATTCTTCCTTTGCTGGATTTTGATGTGATTCAGAAAAATCCGAAATGGTTCCAAGGCTTTTCTGACAATACCGGATTGGTTCATACATTAACGGTTCTATGCGATATGGCAACAGTATACGGGAACCATTTCAATGACTTTGCTATGGTGCCATGGCATGATGCAGTAAAAAATAATATGGAAATCATGACAGGAAATCTTGTGTCTCAGAAAACCTTTGCCGGATATGAAGACAGCTTCTACGATAGGGAGAATCCGCAAGAAGGATATCGTGAAGATAAGCCATGTCAGCAGTATGCTATTGTAAATGGGGAAAAAGTCGATCAAGTGCAGATGCAAGGACGACTTTTAGGTGGTTGTATCGATGTTCTTTTGAATCTCGTTGGAACACGTTTTGATAAGACTGCCGAGTTTGTACAACGATACAAAGAGGATGGAATCTTGTGGTATCTTGAGAGCTTTTCCTTAGATAGTGATTCCTTGACTCGTGGCTTGTGGCAGTTAAAGAATGCAGGCTGGTTCGAACATGCTACAGGATTTGTCTTTGGGCGTC
>JAZNJZ010000122.1:0-14471 GCA_045578325.1 Eubacterium sp. | reverse complement strand
AGAGCACTCCAGGATGGTTTAAGTATAGCGATGAAGCAAAAAAAGTTAAAATCACAGGGAACATCACGCAGATATGTTCGTTTGTTACAGGTTTGTCCGGTTTTGATAATGTTAAAAGTTTAAAGATTACAAACTCAGTTTCCCGAATCGAAAAGTACGCATTTCTGCAATTATATCGTGTAAAACGGTTGCGATTACCATCTAGTTTAACTACGATAGGAGATAGTGCGTTTGATGATGCTGGATTTGAGGAATTATACATTCCTGCAGGTGTAAAGAAAATGGGGTCGAGTGTGTTTGGTGGAAATGAACAACTAAAAAAAGTTGTAATAGCTGATGGCGTGGAAATGATAGGAAACAGTGCATTCTGGGGATGTACTAGATTAACAAAAATAAAGTTGCCAGATTCAATAAAAAAATTGAAAGGGACTTGCTTTTTGGTAACAGGCCTTAAGAAAATTACGATACCAAAAAATGTGGTAGAGATTGGCGAACGTGCATTTGGGCAAGGCTCGCCAGAAGAAGCAACACTCAAAAAAGTAACCATCAAATCTAAGAAAATAAAAAAATGGGGAAAAGATATTTTTGCGGATGCACACAAGGAACTTGTGATCTATGTGCCAAAGAGCAAGAAAAAGCAGTACGAAAAAGCATTACGTTCCAAAGGCCTTCCTACCTATGTGAAAGTTGTAGGGGAGAAGAAATTAGATTAACGACATATCTCAAAGATAAAAAAACAACCGGGCATCTAGCATCGCTAGAGCCCGGTTGTCCTATGTAAAAAATTATTTTAATGTATACACAAGTGCCTCATTGCTTGTACCAATTCGAAGGGTAAGTTTTTTCAAACTCTTTGCGGATTTCTGAGGTACCTGGAATGCGATGACACCGCTCTCTGTTTTAGAAGGTTTGATGGAGCGAGTGGTCATGTCCTTTGAGTATCCGATCAGCTGTGTTGCTTTATACTCTTCGCCATTTTCATCAATCAATGTAGCGATAACGGTGGTATTCACATATCCCACAAGTGGCAAAAACTGTTTTGCCTCTTCGCTATTGTTCTTTGCGGAAAGTGATACTACCACAAAGCGGTTTTTCTTTCCTGGATCAAAGTAACGATAACTTCCGTTGGTGATTTTTTTCTTCACTTCCGCTTTTTTTACTTTGATACCCCAGTCACCTACGGTTCCTTTTTTGCCTAACTTTAACTCTGTTTCAGTAGAAGCAGGGGTTGGTTCTGGTGTTGCTACGGGTGCAGCTGTTTCCGTCGTGGAAGCAATCTGATCCGCTGCTTTGTTTAATGTGTCTTTTACTTGTGAACTGGAACAACCAGTAACAAGAAGTGTTGTGCATAATGCCAGTATCAATGCTGTTTTTTTCATAATAAGTATCCCTCCATAAAAATTTTATCTTAGTCATCCAACTTTTTGTTGATGAACTCGTCCCATTTTTCGTCTTCTTCGTCCTCTTCGAATTCTTCATCATCAAGCATTTCTTCAAAGGCATCTGCGATAGCATCTAGTGTATCTTCGTCTTCGATCTGAAGAAGCTCGATTTCTGGCTGTCCACCATTGTCCTCGATGTTGATGCCAAAGAAGTAAAGTTCCTCGATGGTCTCGTCGGTTGGTGTCAAGGCTGCATAGTCTGCACCGTTCCATTCAAAGATATAAATTACTTCGCACTCAAGCTTGCTGCCGTCTTCCAGCTCAAGCTCAACGGTCATCTCTTCTATATCTTCCAAGTTAAATTCTGCCATTGTTGTATCCTCCTTTTATTTAGCAAAAATCATACTAATCATATCACATTGTCCGAAAACTGTCAAAAGAAAGATAAAGTCAGGATTGACGGAAAATGGTTATTTGATGTATACTTGTAGAAGTTAAGTTGCATTATAATAATATCGGAGGTGAAGATAGTGAAATTTTCTTACAAGACAAAAGGAACTTGCGCACAGCAGATTGATTTGGAAATCAATGGTGACATCATCACCAATGTGAAATTTTATGGTGGTTGCGATGGAAACCTCAAGGCAATTCCGATTTTGGTAGATGGTCTGACGGTGGATCAGATTCATGGAAAATGTTCTGGTATCCAGTGCGGTTTCAAGGATACTTCTTGTGCAGACCAGCTTGCGAAAGCGGTAGTAGCAGCAAGAGAAGCAGCAGCGCAGAGCTAAGAGACCCGTGTGTTCGAAACCATCCACACGTAAAACAAAACTAAGGAGAAGTAAAAATGAAAAACAAAAAAATACTTTTAATCTGTCAGGCAGCAATGATCGCTGCCCTCTATGTCGTGCTGACATATGTCGCAAATATGTTAGGTCTTGCCAATCGAGAGATTCAGGTGAGATTTTCTGAGGCACTTACCATTTTACCCTTTTTTACACCGGCAGCCATTCCAGGACTTACCATTGGTTGTTTTATCAGCAATGTATTTACCCAGTGTACGCCGCTGGATATTTTATTTGGAACCTTTGCTACTTTTTTAGGGGCGATGGGAACCTATGCATTGCGCCGCTTTAAATGGCTGGCACCACTGCCACCGATTCTTGCCAATACCCTCATTATCCCTTGGGTGCTGCGGGTTGCTTATGGAATTCCTTCCGCGATTCCATATCTAATGTTTACGGTGGGAGCAGGAGAGGTGATTTCCTGTGGTGTGCTAGGGATGATGCTATTGCTTGCCCTAAATAAAAGTGGAAAAAATATCTTCTATATAAATTGAAAACTGAATTGACTTTTACTACAGTATCAGAGTATAATTCTTGTTAGGCTGTCTTTTCGCAGAAAATGCGTTTGGCAGCGCCAGACTTCAGGAGGTTATCATGAAGAGGTTTATACGAGCAGGAATTATACTCTTTTTGGTGCTCTCAGCTTCCATTATTTTCAAGCCGGCGAAGCCGCAGCACCAGAGTGGGAATAACAATACACCAACTTATGAATATTATTATAATGAAATGGACGACGAGGAGGATTCTCTTTTGCCAGAAGATTTGAGCTCCATACTCGCCGATAATCAGACCGTGCCGTTGGATACGATTCCAAGTAGCAAAACGGTTTTGGTAAATCGCAAATACTTATTGCCAGCCAGCTATGTTCCGGCTAATCTTGTAGTACCAAATGTGAAGTTTAGTTTTTCTTATTCTTCGGACAAACGAAAGATGCGTAAGGTGGCAGCAGATGCGCTGGAAAAATTATTTCGTGCAGGTGAGAAAGAAGGAGTTGTGTTGTATGGCGTCTCGGGTTATCGTTCCTATGCACGTCAGAAGCAGATTTATGATCGCAATGTTGCAACGCGAGGTGTGGAGGCCACCAATGCCGTGTCAGCAAAGCCGGGAAGTAGTGAGCATCAGACGGGGCTGACCATTGATGTTTCTGCTAAAAGTGTAGCGTATCGCCTGGATCAGAGTTTTGGCGATACAAAAGAAGGAAGATGGCTTGCCAAGCATGCACATTTGTATGGATTTATCGTTCGATATCCTTATGGAAAAGCGAAGATTACCGGGTATAGCTATGAGCCGTGGCACATTCGGTTTGTAGGAAAAACCGTTGCCACATATTTATATGAAAATGACTTGACTATGGAAGAATACTACGGAGTGGCGGACTCCATGAAAGCGGAGGCAGAGAAAGAAGAAACCAAGAGCCGAGTGGATGTTGAGGATCCGGATAGTGTAACTTATGCAACGCCAAAGCCGACAAAAAAGCCAAAGAAAAAGTCAGATAAGGATAAAACGGGAAAGGATAAGAAGAAGCCAACAGATAATTCTTCCAAAAAAACAGGAAAAAAACCTTCGTCAACAAAGGCACCAGTGAAAAGTGCGCCCCCAGCTCCAGCGGTTCCTGTAGAGCCAGAGGCGCCGGCAGAACCGGAGAAGCCAGCAACGCCAGTGCAACCGACAAAAGCGCCTGTAAAAGAGGAACATTCGACTCCGGCACCAGAGGGCAATTCGCCAACAGGCAATGAAACAACCGAATAATTAGAAAGGAAGAGAAACATGAGAACGATTATTATTGTATTATACTATCTGATTATGAGCGTCATCAGCCTTCCCCTTTTGCTGATTGAGTGCATTGTGAGAAAGATAAATGAAAAAGCCGCCGCGGCATTTGCAATCCGCATTGTCCGAGTTACCTTTAACGCGGTATTGATCATGTCAGGATGCAGAAAACACATATCGGGACTGGAAAATATTCCGAAGGATACACCAGTTATGTTTGCTGCCAATCACCGAAGTTTTTACGATATCATCCTTGCTTATGCGTCCATTGCATCGGCAGGTGTGCAGGTGGCATTTGTGTCTAAGATCGAGATTAAGAGCTTCCCAATCATTGCACAGTGGATGTATTTCCTTAACTGTCTGTTTATGGATCGTGGCGACATGAAGCAGAACTTACAAGTTATCCTGAAGGCGATTTCTCTCGTGAAAGAGGGATATTCCATTTACATTGCCCCAGAGGGAACACGGAATACCACAGATACATTGCTTCCATTTAAGGAAGGTAGTATGAAAATTGCTACAAAGACCAACGCGCCAATCGTACCGGTGTGCATCAAAGAAACCGAAAAGATATTTGAAAATCATCTTCCTTGGATCAAGGGGGGACATGTATACATCGAATACGGTGCACCAATTTATCCAGACCAGTTGGATAAAGAGCAGAAAAAACACATCGGTGCATATGTACAGAGTGTGATTCAGGAAATGTACGACAAATAGTTCTTTTCATTTTGGTAAAAAAATGTTAGAATACATAATGACGAAAAAAATTAGGAAAGAGAGGCACGGTAATACATGAAAACATTTTTGATCGTAATGGGAATTGTGCTGGCAGTACTTCTCGTTATATTTATTGTTTTATCGATTGTAGGAAAAAAACTTCAAGGGAAACAGGAAGAATCCAGAAAGCAAATGGACGCTGCTGCACAGGTGGCAACGATTCTAGTCATAGACAAAAAGCGAATGCGACTAAAAGATGCAGGATTGCCAAAGATTATTTTGGAAAGTACCCCAAAGTATCTGAGACGTTCTAAGGTGCCGATTGTAAAAGCAAAGATTGGGCCAAAGATCATGTCGTTGATGTGTGACGAAAAGATTTTCCCACTTCTTCCAGTGAAGAAGGAATTGAAAGTTGTGTTGAGTGGTATTTACATTATGGATGTAAAAGGTTCTCGTAACAACTTGCTGAGTCCGGAAGAGAAGCTTGGATTTTTTGAAAAAGTAAGAATGAAAGCGCTCCAGAAGGTAAATAAGTAAATCATAAATTAGTAAAAAAGCATGCAAATTTACAATAAAAAATTTGTGTGCTTTTTTTATTTTCCGTGAACCTTTTGCTCTTCTAAAACGTCTTATATATAGACACGTTTTTAGCGAATACCTTTTGCCATGAGAGCAGAAGAAGAAAGGAGAAAGTATTTATGAGGAAAAGTATCGTAAGGGGAGTCATAGGCGTAGTTGCACTGAGTGTTTGCTGTTTCTTGGTAACGTATCTGTATTTGCGGCAGAGAGCGTCGGGAATGGCAGAAGAGAGAGTTCTGCTGGAGAAAACAGAAGCGGACGCGTCCGTTATTCCGGACAAGTATAATACAGGGGCAAGTGGATTGATGGCGTTGGTGGCGTTGGGAGACAATGTAAGCGAAGTGCAATTGGTGGCGGGGAGCAATAGTACGGTAAATGCGATGGATTTTTACTATCGTAACAAACTGGTTTCAGGAACCGTAGTGTTCAAAAATATGGATTTTTCAGCGTATCCGGTGGCAATATATAATGGGGAAAAAGTAGATCGTGACATTCACCTGGTATTTGAAAATTGTAAGTTTTCCAAGGTTACTTTTCCGAAGGCAGAGGGGTTGATTACAGGGGAGTTTAAGGATTGTACGATAAATAGTTTTGTGGGTGGAAATGCAAAGTTTAGTCGTTGTCGTTTTGGTCAAAGTTATTCGGACGGAATGGTTCCTTATCAGAATGTACAGGTAAGTGATTGCTTTTTTGCGGATTTTGCAACGCAGGTATCCAAAGATAAGGCGGTTCACAGCGACGGAACTCAGATTTATGGGGCGAAAGGCATAGATGTAAAGAATGTAACTTATCGAAATTGTCGATTTGAAGTTCCGGCAAATAGCTTGCCAGCAAGCAAGGCAACGGTGAATGCGTGTATCATGTTACAGATGGAGTACAGCAATGCCGACGGCGTATATTTTGAAGATTGTATCGTAAATGGTGGTGGGTACAGCATTTATGCTAGAAGCAAGAGCGATAAATACAGTTTGGACAATATTTCCTTTGATGGAATTCGGATCGGAAATGCGGACCAGTATGGGGTGTTCTACAGTAAAATGTCCGACAAGGTAGAATTGGAAAACATAGAGAGAACGGACAGTTTGTACGTTGGTTCTGTTTGGAAGGAAGCAGGGGAGACACATATTAGTGTGACAAACGATACGGATATGGATCGTGTATTGATGGTTCATACCGACAAAGGAACCTATCAATATGCCATCGCAAGTTGTCCGACGAAGGAGCAGCTGGCGGCTTCGGTATATGAAAATTTGCCATTTGATATGGATATCGTAATACCAGAGGCATGTGAGTATGTGGTATGCTTTGATGCAACACAGGATGGTGTTGGTAAGCAGATTCGTTATGAAAACTGGGGGGACAAGCAAGTTTATTTAGATAAATCAGTGTATGATAAGCTGTTTCATGCAGAAAAGAAAATCATTAATTATGGTGATTGTGGAAAAGAGATTAGTTATGTGTTGACCAGTGATGGCGTGTTAACATTACGAGGAAAGGGAGCTACCTATGCATATCATTCTGCGAAACTTCCGCCATGGTCCGCTTATAAAAATCAGATTCGTGCCGTTCGTGTTGAGGCAGGAATTACCGGCCTTGGAAACCAGTTGTTCCAAGGATATTCTTCCATAGAAAAAGTGACGTTGCCGGAAGGCTTGATAAGCATTGGTGGACGAACTTTTGCGAATTGCTCCTGCTTGTTGGAAATCGTGATTCCAAGCACGGTGGAATCCATTGGGAAGGCAGCATTTACCAATGTAATGTTACAAAATGTATATTATGGTGGAAATGAGTGGGGTGAGATTGAGATAGCAGAGGGAAATGAGTGGTTGTGTAATAAGGCGATGTCCCTCCGATAGGGGGAGTATATAAACTTTAGATAATTTAATATCTCCTTAATGAAATAAAGAAAAGCTGTAAGCGGTCTAAGGCTCGCTTGCAGCTTTTGCTTTTCGATGTTAATATGCGTTTTTATTTACAAATCCAACTACGACAGTCAAAAGAAGAATTTTGATGTCCAACATGACACTCCAGTTCTCGATGTAGTAAAGGTCACAGTCAATACGCATGCGAATGGAAGTGTCGCCACGGTATCCATTGACCTGTGCCCAACCAGTGATACCTGGTCGAACCTGGTGCTTGATCATGTAACGCGGAATCTCTTCTTTGAACTTGTCCACGAAAAATGGTCGCTCTGGACGAGGTCCTACGAGACTCATATCGCCTTTTAATACATTGAAAAACTGTGGCAGTTCGTCGAGACTCGTTTTTCGGATAATCTTTCCGATTGGTGTGACACGTGGGTCGTTTTGGGTGGTCCAAGCTTTTTGTTCCTCCGAGGCTTTCTGTACGCCCATGGAGCGGAACTTGTACATCATAAATGGTTTTCCGTTGAGACCAATTCGTTCTTGCTTGAAGATCAATGGTCCTTCTGAGGTGGCTTTTACAATGATGGCAACCACCAGCATCGGAATACTGAAAAGGATAATCAAGGCAATGGCTCCGACGATATCGATAGCTCGCTTTACAAACTTGTTAAAGGAGTTGGTCAGCGGTACATTTCTCACATGAATGACTGGCAGACCGTCCAGATCCTCGGTGTAAGGTTTCGTCGGAATGATGTTATTGTAATCCGGGATAAATTTTGTGTGCACACCGGATTTTTCTGTGATGGCAACGATTTCTTCCAGACGTTCGTACTGGTCGATGCCAAGGGTAATAGCAATCTCGTCATAAGAATTTTTTTCAAGGACTTCTTCCAGATCATCGATGTCTCCGATGACATGGACATCACGGTAGGATTTTCCATTGCGCTTGCGATCATCCAAGATACCGTGCACCACATATCCCCATTCCGGATGGGCAAAGATACGGTCGATATAACCTTCCGCGCTACGTCCATATCCCACCAGAAGAATGTGCTTCAGGTTGTGCCCGCGTTTACGGAATTTTCGTAAAATGGTTGTAATCATAAGTCGGAAAAATAATCCCAGTATAAAATTTGTTGCAACAAATATAATGATAAACAGACGGGCATAATTTCCACTTCGGATAAAGTACAATCCGGCGGTACAGTACAGAATACCTACAACATTTGCTTTAAAGATATTGTACATCTGTGACTTTCGGCTGGTTACTCGTTTTGGATCGTACAGATGGAAAAAGTAGTAGGATAAAAGATAACACGGAATCAGCAGAAAGAGCATTTGCATATATTGCTCTAGCGTGCCGTACAGTCCGATGGGTTCCTCGATGATTTTGAAGCGAATTAGAAAACTCCGTTCTTCATCGAAGCGAAGCATGTACGCCAAAACAAAAGAAAAAATCAAGATTCCGACATCTATAATAAAACGAATTACATTTAATAACTTTTGGTTTCCCTTAATCAATTTGCAACATTCCTTTCAAAAAAAATGGCACGCAATCGTGCCTGCTTCTTTGGTTATATTTACTATTTTAATGGATTTTTCTATTTTTCGCAATATTAAATTAAGATATTCACAAACTAAACACAATTGGTATGTATAATGCAATTTATGATGAAACATTCTAAAGGTAAGAAAGGAAGATTCTTATGAACGAAGAAAATATGAATAACATGAATGAAGAAAATGTAAGTGGGGATATGACGAAGTTGCAAAATGACGACGTGTATCGTTTCCAAAATGTGCAGCAGGAGCCGAAGCCAGAGCCACCAAAGAAAGAGAAAAATTCAGGTGGGATGCAGAAAACAATTGTTTCAGCTATTGTATTTGGTATTGTGGCAGCAGCTTGCTTTTTGGTAGTTGTGAAGATATTTGGTGCGGGTGAAACCGGGAATCAGACAATTGGTACGGTAGATACTTCAGAAAACCGCGCTCCGATAACAGCAGTGTCCGGATCGGCAGCAGGAGTAGGAGATGTGTCTGGTATCGTGGACAATGTCATGCCATCCATCGTGGCAATTACCGAGACGAAGATGGTGTCTTCTTACTTTGGACAGACATACCCAGCTCAGGGAGCAGGTTCCGGATTTATCGTTAAAGAAGATGACAAGGAATTGCTTATCGTAACAAATAACCATGTTGTTGAGGGTGCGGATAGCATTACTGTAACATTTATTGATGAAACAACAGCAGAAGCTACGGTAAAAGGAACCGATGCCCTTGCCGACCTTGCTGTTATTTCTGTAAAAATTAGTGACCTGAAAAGCGAGACGAGATCCAATATCAAAGTGGCGAGTCTGGGACACTCCGAAGATTTGAAGGTGGGTCAGATGGCAATTGCCATTGGAAATGCCCTTGGTTATGGCCAGTCCGTAACGGTTGGTTATATCAGTGCCTTAAATCGTGAGGTGGAAGTGGGAGATAGCAGCAGTGGTTCCAACAAGATGGTGCTTCTCCAGACCGATGCAGCCATCAATCCAGGTAATAGTGGTGGAGCGCTTCTGGATGCAAGAGGAAATGTAATCGGTATCAATACGGTGAAATATGCAGATACAACCGTAGAGGGTATCGGATACGCCATTCCGATGAGCGATGCAATCAACATTATTAATGAGCTGATGAATCGTGAGATTTTGAAGGATGAGGAAAAAGGATATCTTGGAATCAGTGGTCGTACCATCAGCGAGGATGTCAGTGAGGCGTATGGTTTCCCTGTAGGTGTATATGTATCCGAGGTTTCTGAAACGGGTGCGGCAAAAGCTGCTGGTATCAAGCAGGGGGATGTAATTACCAAAATCAATGGAACAAAAGTGTCTACCATCGAGCATGTTCAGGATAAGGTAAACAATACGAAAGCAGGAACGGAAATTACAGTAACCATTGCGAGAAATCAAGAAGGCGAGTACAAAGAGCAGGACATTAAGGTGACACTGAAAAGTTCAGAGACATTGAATGCGTTGGATAAAGGAACGTCAACAGAGAATGGTGAAAATAATTCCCAGAGAGATTCCAATGACTACAATCGTAATCCGTATGGTTCATACGGTGACCAGCAGATTATACCTTGGTAATCTTTGACTGATAACAAAAAATAATATATAATAAGAGGAACTGTTATCAAAAGGATAGCAGTTCCTTTTCGGATATAAAGTGAAGCCACATACGGCTTGGAATGGAGGATTCTTTTGAGCGAGGATATAATTAAAACAGATAATATAGATACGAAGGAAGAGAAAAAAGAGGAAAGCAACACTTATGAAAAAGTGTGTTACCTGTGCCACCGACCAGAGAGTAAGGTGGAAAAAATGATTAGTATTCCAAATAATATTTGTATTTGTTCGGATTGTATGCAGAAGACATTTGACCAGATTGGTATGCAAGGGATGCCTAACTTAGGGGGTATTCCGAATATGCCAGGTATTGAATTTATCAATCTGGGAAGTCCCTTTGGAATGATGCCAGAGGAGATGCAGGCAAAGCATTCGGTGAAACCGAAGAAGAAAAAAGAGAAAGAGGTAAAACCGGTTTTGGATATTCATAATCTGCCGGCGCCTCATGTGATCAAGGGGAATCTGGATCAATACGTCATGGGACAGGACCAGGCGAAGAAGGTGATTTCCGTGGGGGTTTACAATCATTACAAACGTGTAATTGCCATGAAAGAGAGAGAAGAAGCACAAGAATCCGGTGATATCGATCGTCTGGTAGGAGATGTGGAGATTGAGAAATCCAATATGCTTATGTTGGGACCGACAGGAAGTGGAAAGACGTACCTTGTGAAAACATTGGCGAAGCTTCTTCATGTGCCACTAGCTATTACCGATGCCACAGCATTGACAGAGGCGGGATATATTGGTGATGATGTGGAAAGTGTTATTTCCAAGCTTCTTGCCAATGCTGACAATGATGTGGAACGTGCCGAGTCCGGTATCGTATACATCGATGAGATTGATAAGTTGGCGAAGAAGGAAAATGCCAATCAGCGTGATGTCAGTGGTGAATCGGTGCAGCAGGCGTTGTTAAAGCTTTTAGAGGGGGCGGACATCGAAGTGCCGGTAGGAGCTACCAACAAAAATGCCATGGTGCCGATGACTACAGTAAATACCAGCCACATTTTGTTTATCTGTGGTGGTGCCTTCCCAGGACTTGAGAACATCATCAAGAAGCGTCTCACCAAACACGGAAACATGGGATTTGGTTCCGATCTGAAGGATCGCTTTGACGATGATCGTGACATTTTCTCTCACGTAGAGACGGAGGACATTCGTTCCTATGGTTTGATTCCGGAGTTTTTAGGTCGATTGCCGATTGTGTACTCCCTGGCAGAGATGGACGAAAATCTTTTGGTAAAGGTTTTGACGGAGCCAAAGAATGCCATTATCAAGCAGTACCAGAAGCTCCTTGCCATGGACGAGGTGAAACTGGAATTCGAGGAGGAAGCCCTGATGGCTATTGCTAAGAAGGCCGTAAAGAAAAAGACGGGGGCAAGAGCTCTTCGTTCCATCATTGAGGATCTGATGCTGGATATCATGTATGAGATTCCGAAGGATGATATGATTGGAAGCGTTACCATTACGAGAGAGTATATCGAGGGAAATGGTGCACCACGAATCGAGATGAGAGGGTAAGGGAATTTTAAATCCCAAGAAGAAAGGTATAGAAATATGAAGAAAAGAACGATTATGAAAATCCTTGCGACGTATATGATTGTTGCGCAGGTTTTTACGGGTAGTGGATCTTCTGCGGTAGTGGAAGCAGCGACAACAAAAGTGAAACGTATAAAAGTAAACGAACCTTACAGTAAGGTGGCATATATTGCGAAAGGAAAGAAAATAAAACTTTCTGTTGATGTAATTGCTAAAAAAAATAAGGGAAAATATAAAAAAGTAAAATATGCTTCAAAAAACAGAAAGATAGCGTCTGTAAGCAAAAAGGGTGTAGTAAAAGGAAAAAGAGTAGGAAAAACCAAGATAACCATTACGTCTAAGGTAGACAAAAAGAAAAAAGCAACGATTCGCGTGATTGTTAAGAAAAAACCTGTAAAAAAAGTGACTTTCAATACCACAAGTGCCTGCTTAAATGCCGGCGGACAAACGGTATTGAAGGCGACAGTAAGTGCTCCAAAAGGTGCAAGCAAAAGACTGTATTGGACCAGTTCGGACAAACGTGTTGCTGTCGTAACTCAGAAGGGTGTTGTCAAAGCCGTGGGCGATGGTAAAGCAACAATCGTGGCAAAGGCAATCGATGGAAGTAAGAAAAAAGCTTCTTGTACAATCCTTGTTTCTGCGTCGGGGGATGCAGAAGGCGAAGTGACCGTGCAACCGGAAGTAACCAATGAGCCGGGGGCATCGGCGACACCAGTGGTAACCCATGAGCCGGGGACACCGGCGACACCAGTGGTAACCGATGAGCCAGGGACACCAGCGACACCAGTGGTAACCAACGAGCCGGGAACACCGGCGACACCAGTGGTAACCGATGAGCCAGGGACACCGGCGACACCAGTGGTAACCCATGAGCCAGGGACACCGGCGACACCAGTGGTAACCAACGAGCCAGGGACACCGGCGACACCAGTGGTAACCCATGAGCCAGGAACACCAGAAGCGACCAAAGCGCCAGTGGCGGAGCCAGAAGCATCTGGGCTACCAGAAACAACGCCGCTGGTCACAAAAGCACCAGAAGTACCGCCGGTAACTACGGAGGTGCCAGCACCATCCCAGTTACCTGTAGAGACACCGGAGCCAACAGAAGAGCCAGCGGTTGTAATAGAGGAGATGACCGTTCTTGCAAATGACGAGATATCTTTTGTACTGAATCGCGGTTATGTACTTAATAGTGAAATCATTAAGGTAAAAACAAAAGCCAATGCGGATGACTCCTATAAAACATTAGAAATGATGGACGTCGACTTTAGTAGTGGTTATAGCAGATATAATATTTCTTTTGGCGTAAAAATTGGAAATTACATTCCCTATGGAGGATATGTACAACTTACAATATCTGTGCCAGGGGAGAATGTTGCAGTAAAGGAGATACAGTATAAGAAGAAGCCAAGTCATTATGTGCGGGAGAAGGTCTATGCATATGAAGTTGGAACTGCTATTCCGACAACTTATCTTTGCTATGATTATGATACGATTGGTAAAGCAAAGGTTGAGAAGATAGACACGTTGCCAAAAGGCCTTTCCTATCAGGAAAGAGGAAGCGATGTGGTGTTAACTGGGACACCGACGAAAAAAGGAATTGTGAAAGTTGCCGCTTCTATAGTTGATGAGGTTGGAAATACGTATGACTATACCTATACATTTTGTATTGGCAATGCAAAGAATATATATGCAGCTGGAGCAAAGGGGCGAGCATTGACGAACGAAGAGGTAGATGTACAGATGGAAGCTAGTGGAGGCAGTGGTATATATGATTATTCCATTGTAGACAAACCAAAGGAGGCAAAAGTTGAAATTTGGTTCGATGATGAAATATACTTTCAATGTAGCACGGCAGGAACATATACGGTAATGGTGGAAGTTTCCGATGTGGAAAATTCGGAGTTAAAAACTCAATTTTCTATCGTGTTTGAAATTCAGGAGAAATATATGCTGGAAGGAAATCTTCAGGACTTGGGAGGAGCTAGTGTTAAGTATTTACAAGATAACACAAGGGTATATTTTGTTCCACATGATTCTAGGATAAAAGAAACCTATTACCCTTATGAATCTAAAATAGAGGCTTCTTATAAAAATGGAGGAAGATTTCACAGAAAAGTTCCTCCTGCAACATATGATGTGGTAGTTTGTGATTATTCTGGTTTGGAAATATATAGATATGAGAATGTGGTAGTAGGAAATGAAGCTGTAGATATAGGAAGGCTTACGGTACCGCGATGTCAGTTGAAACTTTCTGTGCCGGAAGAGTCAGAAGAGCTTAGTCTGTCGGGTGTAAAGTGGTATGATGAGAAGAATGAACTCGTTGGGCGAGGAGATACATTCTTAGTGAAACCAGGAACGCATACACTTCATTCAAATCCAAGGGATTCTGTAGCAATTGTAAGTGCATATGATTTTACGGTATCCTTCACTGCGACCAACAAAAGTGTAAAAAAAGTTGTAACAGTGCAAGAGCGTGAAAACGGGATTCCTGTGATTAAACTTGGAAAATCCTTTGATATTGAGGTTGAAAGAGATGTGTTCAGTTATTATCAATACACACCGAAAGAAACAGGAACGTATAAGCTGTCTTTTACGGATATAACA
>JAZNJZ010000121.1:0-4511 GCA_045578325.1 Eubacterium sp. | reverse complement strand
GGCATCTTTTGATGTTTTCCAAGGGGCATCCGCATTGCGATAGTCGAACTTGTCGATGAACCAAGACACTTCTTCTTCCATTCGTTTGAAGTTGGACAAGAAGACTTCATCCAGATCCTTTGTAAAGCTCTCCAATGTGTTGCCATGAAGATATTTGGGAGCAGCTTCATAAAGCATCCCATAGTGTTCTAGGCAAAAGCCCTTTGATTTTTTGAATTTCGTAAGAAATGCGGAATCCTTTTCATAAAGATAAAAGGTGGTGGCAATGTAACGTTCAAAGGTGTGACGGATCCGGTCGCAGATGTAGCAGGAATTCGTCACGTGGTTTGTGAATTCGTAAACAGCAGTCTCTTCTTTCTTAGAAAAAAGGCCACCAGCGGATTTTCTTCCTTTTTTTTGTAATATTTCGATATTTTTAATCATATACTTCATATGAGTGTCTAGAATCAGAGCAAGCCCCAGACGGTTTTCAAAATCATACAACATCTGCATATGTGGGGCACAGAAGCCGATCTTGTCTGTGGTGAGACGTATGTCATCTTCCATGTAGCTAGGGCCCATGGAGAAGGCAACCGCATCGTCCTCCAGAGAACGTTTCATTGCACAGACAGGGCACTCACACTCTTTGTCAAAGATATCATTTACCGGGATTGTATAAAGTTGTTCTTTCATAAGCAATTCTCCATTTCTTTGCTATCGTTGTAGCACAGTAGGTCTAGTAACAAGAGTATAGCATATCTATAGGCAAAGTGCAAAAAAGTTACAAAATGAGAGAAAGAAAGAACGGTATTGAAAAAAATACAGAAATGAGGTAAAATAAAAGTTGATTTGCAAATTTGAACATTATGAATAGGAGGAAATAGAAATGAAATTAGTACCATTGGGTGACAGAGTTGTATTGCAGCAGTTGGATGCAGAGGAAACAACAAAATCAGGAATCGTACTTCCAGGTCAGGCACAGGAGAAACCACAGCAGGCAGAGGTAATTGCCGTAGGTCCTGGCGGAATGGTTGATGGAAAAGAAGTAAAGATGGAAGTTAAGGTAGGAGATAAAGTTATTTACTCCAAGTACGCAGGTACCGATGTAAAACTTGAAGATAAAGAGTACGTAGTTGTTCGTCAGAATGACATCGTTGCAATCGTAGAAGACTAGTCAAAATAATAGGAGGCATAGAATCATGGCAAAGGAAATTAAGTTTGGTGTAGAAGCTAGATCAGCACTTGAGGCTGGTGTAAATAAATTGGCAGATACCGTTCGTGTAACATTGGGACCAAAAGGACGTAACGTTGTTCTTGATAAATCTTTTGGTGCACCATTGATTACAAATGACGGTGTAACAATTGCGAAGGAAATTGAATTGGAAGATGCATTCGAAAACATGGGTGCACAGCTTGTAAAAGAAGTTGCTACAAAGACAAATGATGTAGCAGGTGATGGTACAACAACAGCGACAGTACTTGCTCAGGCAATGATCAACGAGGGTATGAAAAACCTCGCTGCTGGTGCAAATCCAATCATTCTTCGTAAAGGTATGAAGAAAGCAACCGATTGTGCAGTAGAGGCAATCCAGGAGATGAGCGAAACTCTTCAGGGAAAAGAGCAGATTGCAAAAGTTGCTGCTATTTCCGCTGGTGATGAGCAGGTTGGAGAAATGGTTGCTGACGCAATGGAAAAGGTTTCCAATGATGGCGTTATCACAATCGAAGAGTCTAAGACAATGAAGACAGAGCTTGACCTTGTAGAAGGTATGCAGTTTGATCGTGGTTATCTTTCCGCATATATGGCAACAGACATGGACAAAATGGAGGCAAATCTTGAGGCGCCATACATTTTGATCACAGACAAGAAAATCTCTAACATTCAGGAAATTCTTCCATTGTTGGAGCAGATTGTACAGTCTAGTGCAAAACTTCTCATCATCGCTGAGGATGTAGAAGGAGAAGCACTTAGTACATTGGTACTTAACAAACTTCGTGGAACATTCCAGGTAGTAGCAGTAAAAGCTCCTGGTTATGGTGATAGAAGAAAAGAAATGCTCAAGGATATTGCAATCTTGACTGGTGGTCAGGTGATTACAGAAGAGCTTGGTCTTGACTTGAAAGATACAACAATGGATCAGCTTGGACGTGCAAAATCCGTAAAAGTACAGAAAGAAAACACAATCATCGTTGACGGTGAGGGTGACAAAGATGAGATCGCTGCACGTGTATCCCAGATTCGTGCACAGATCGAAGAGACAACATCTGAGTTTGATAAAGAGAAACTTCAGGAGAGACTTGCAAAACTTGCAGGTGGCGTTGCGGTTATCCGTGTAGGTGCTGCTACAGAGACTGAGATGCAGGAAGCAAAACTTCGTATGGAAGACGCTCTTGCAGCAACACGTGCAGCAGTAGAGGAAGGAATTATCGCAGGTGGTGGATCTGCATATATCCACGCTTCCAAGAAAGTGGCAGCTTTGGCAGCTGGTTTGGAAGGTGACGAGAAGACCGGTGCTAACATTATCTTGAAAGCATTGGAAGCACCACTTCGCAGAATCTCCGAGAACGCTGGTCTCGAAGGTTCCGTAATCATCGATAAAGTACGTGCAGAAGAGCCAGGATTTGGTTTCAACGCATTGACAGAAGAATATGTGAACATGGTAGACAACGGAATCCTTGATCCTGCAAAAGTAACAAGAAGTGCTTTGCAGAACGCAACAAGCGTAGCATCTACATTGTTGACAACAGAATCCGTTGTAGCAAACATCAAAGAAGACATTCCAGCAATGCCAGCAGGCGGCGCACCAGGCATGGGCATGATGTAAACCACCCGAAAGGAAACCAAGCGCCCACGAAGTGGGCATTTGGTTTCACCGGGTGGTTTAGCGATACGTGCATAAGCGCGAAGCGCGTCTTTCACGAAGTGAAAGGCACGTAGAGCTAAGAGACTGTCGGCTTAGCCTAAAATCACAACAAGGAGAACCTTTATGGAACAATTATACGCAGAAACAAGTGTAAAACAAAAAACAACAGCAAAAGTTACTTTCCTAAAAACAATCCTAATCATTGCTGTAGTGGCTTTGGTTGCCGTTGGTTTTCTTAGTGGAAAGAGTTTGTTGATTATGCTGTCCGTGGCAGCTGTAGTTGCGTTGGTGTGGTATTGGCCAAGATTTAATGTTGAATGGGAATATGTATTTTGCGATGGTCAGATCGACTTCGATCAGATCCTTGGTGGCGAAAAGCGCAAGACCATATTGCGAATTGAGCTTGATGACGCGGATGCTATTGCTCCATACGAGTCCCATAAAATGGATGGATATCGACACCTCTCAGTACGAGATTTTTCTTCGTTGCAACCGGAGGCAAAACCATATGCCATTGCGACAAAAGTAGAGGGGAAAGAAAATAAGACGGTTATCTTATTTGAGCCAAACGAAAAAATGCTTGGCATGATTCAGACGAAATTCCCGAAGAAAACAGAAATTAGAGAGTAAATGCAGAAGTAACGTTGTCATATTATTTGAATATCAAGTAGTATGACAGCGTTTTTGTTCTTAAAATAACATAAGAAAATCGATTGACAAAAACTTGCCCAATCTTTACCCTAAAATAGACAAGGTAGTTTGTTGGGATTTAGGAAAAAAATCACAGGAGAAAAGAGATTATGAGAAAAAAATTAGTAGTGATGGGGCTGACGCTTGCAGGCGCACTGTTGGTAGGGACAGCAGTAAATGCAGAAGCATCCGAAGCGGCAAAGAAGTATACCATCAATCAAAAGACAAAGCCATGTAATACCAGCTATCGTAAGTTAGGAAGTTACAATGCAAAAACAAGAAATTATTATACCATCAAGTCTTATTTGGAAAAATTAAAGGCTCAAGGTGGTGGTACCTTGGTGTTGAAGAAAGGAACATACAAAGTGTGTTCGACATTGGAAGTGCCATCCAATGTTACCATTCAGATGAAAAATGGTGTGAAAATCAAGAAAACAAATGTGACAGGAAGCAAAAGTTTAAAGGCAAGTAAGACATTGTTCAAGCTGAGTAACACCAAAGTAAAAAAATACAAAGGTCCGAAAAAGATTACTATTACCGGTGCGAAGAATGCTACAATTGACCTTGGCAAGAATAAAAATGCAGTGGCGATCGACCTTGGTAGAAACAAAAACATTACCATTTCTAAAATTAAGTTTGTGGGAAAAAAAGGTGGTACATATATTAATATTGCTGCCAGCAAGACAGTAAAAGTAGAAAACTGTACGTTCCGGAACGGTGCTACTACTGCAGATGACAAGTATGAGACTGCTATTGCAATTGATTCCATTAAAGCGACACCAAGTGCAACGGTTAAGGTGTGGTCCAATACATTTAGCGATTTGGAAAATGCAGTGGCATCCACAGTGTACAAAAAATCGGTTTATACAACGGGAGTTTCCATTAAGGACAACACATTTACCAATATGAGCAATGCGGCTGTGGTAGCAAAGATGTGGAGTGGTGCAACGATTACATCCAACACCGTGAATCGGAAGG
>JAZNJZ010000120.1:0-11088 GCA_045578325.1 Eubacterium sp. | reverse complement strand
CCTTTAACTGTGCCGGGTAATACTGTGTTGATGTGTACGGTCTTTTACCCGTCCAGTGCAACTCCGGATACCCCTTTATTGGTTTTCTCTGTTCAAATTCAAATGAAAGTTGTCCGTCCATTTAGCAATCTCCTTTTCTTCTACAGTAATGTCTCATATCGCAGTTGGCACAGAGATTTTTATCCTTAGCTCTACCACTAAAATCTTTACTTTGAATCTTCTCTACCACTGCATCAAATTCTTTAATTGTCTTGTCAATTAATTCTGTTGATTTATCAAATGTCACCGTAGGTACACCATTCTCTTCACCGGTGTAATACAGATGCATCTTGCTTACCTTCTTTCCGGTTTTCTCTTCTACAAGATGTGCATATACTTCCAACTGTCTCCGATAACGATTCATCTCTACGGATTCAATCAGGATATTAGGTTTCTTCTCCGACTTAAAATCAATGATTTCTACGGTGTCACCCTCACCTTTAATAAGGTCAACCTTACCAAGCAAGATATAATCTGGCTTAACCAGACTTACTTCAACCTCTGCATCCTGAATACGGCTCCAGTCCCTCTGATTACGTTCCACATATCGTAATATCTGCTTATATGCAGCTTCAATCTGTGGTTGTCCCAAATAGGAATGCTCGCTTTTAGATAAAGTTGCATAATTGGTATCAAACCATTCTCTTATCGTATCCGGTACAATCGTATGCTCTTCATGACGCATAGCAGCACGGTGTATGTCTTCTATCGTCTCATGTATCAATGTACCAAAGAGTGTTGCACCAACTCTTACCTGTGTAAATCCTAGTTCCTTAAAGAACTTATACTGCAAAGCACAATTCTCATACAACGCAATATGCGAAGTAAATGAATATGTATCTTTGATATTTACAGGTTTTACTGTTTCCAACTCTAAATCTGACAAGTCCACATCTTCATACGACGGTAGCTTACCGTAGAACTCTTCAAAGTACTTACTTGGTGTAGCTCCACGCCCTTTCTTCTCGCAACAGGACAGAACCAGTAAATTCTGTGCTCTAGAAAATGCTGTATAATACAATCTCCAGAAGTCAAAGAACTTAATATCATCCCTCGTCTCAAAGACATCCCTATGAAAATATTTATTTTCAATTTCTTCAATCAGATGATTTGCACTATTCTTCGGTGTACCACTTAGTGAGTCTACAATTACCACCGGGAACTCCATTCCCTTTGACTGATGAATGGTCATAAAGGAAACACATCCGCTTGGTGCATATTCTGAATCATCTTCGTACTCCGTAATACCACCATCATAAAGAAATCTAAAATACATATTAAAGAATCCCTCAACCGCATCCACAATATTTTTTTCTGTGAAGACGTCAATTCTATGTAGGTATTCATACTTACCTAATATAGACGTCAGAATTGAAAGATTTCTTGCTGGCCTCTCATCTGTTACACCAGACTTCATATCTATGCCAAGATACGCACTGAAAGGCTCAAACTGTAACATCTGATACAGAAGTCCAGTAAATGCATAATCTGCATTGTCATGCTTGATATTAGCATGTTTCTGCATCTTCTCCGCTATCCACTTACCTAATGTATCCCTATGTTGTAAGATAAGCTCCTTGGCCGCCGCAATACACTGCGTATCATAATATTCGTACAGTTTTTCAAAATCAAATGCAAAATCACGTTGTTGTAACTTCCGTATATATTCTGGGAAACATAATAACATACAACCGATGACCTGCTTTATCTCTTTTCGCTCAAAAAACATCTCTGAACGTGGTGAATAAACCTTAATACCGTGTTCTTCAAGGTATTCAATCATTCCGGTAACTTTATCACCTTTTACAGACCTACATAGTACTGCAATCTGGTTATAATCAGTTAAAACACCGCTATTCTTCATCTGTGTAATAAATGAATATACCTGCTCGTACCAGTCATCCACAAGTTCCTGACCTGAGCACTTAATAGCAGAAACCTTGTCTTCACGCTTACCTTCCGGTGGAACAATCTTCTTGTCAAACCTAAAGTTTCTCCAAAGAAAATCATAAGCTCTGCCATCGGTAGTACTCATCCATTTATTATAAAAATCTATTATCTGTCTCTCTGAACGGTAGTTAGTAACAAGTTTTACCTGTTTGCATTCTCCCTCTTCAAAATGCCCCGGAAACTCTAAAATATTTCTAATTGTAGCACCACGGAACCGGTACAATCCCTGGTCATCATCTCCTACTACGCAGATATTTTTATTCTTTCCTGCAATCAAGAACATCAACAATTCCTGTATGTAGTTCGTATCCTGATATTCGTCTACCATTACATACTTAATCTTCTTCTGGATTTCTTTCATTATTGCCGGCTGTTCAGTCAATAACTTGTATGCCTCAGTCTGGATACTTGAAAAATCAATAAGATTCTCATCCTCCATAAGAATATCATACTGTTCCATAATATTGGCTACAGCTACAATCTGTTCATTGGGATCCTGCATCATTGCTTCCACATCTACAAGTTCTTCAGCAAGATTATTTACATATTTTACGATTTCACCAGCCTGCCTCCAAGCTCCCTGTTTCTTTTTAAAAATTGCTTCAAAATGTGGCAAACTTCTAAATCTGTTTATACGTTGGAACACCATATACTGCTGGTCGAAACTATCAAGCATACGGTAATTCTTCTTAATTCTGCTATATTCCAAATGGTCTTTAAGGATTTTTAGACAAATTGAGTGAAACGTACCAATATACATTTCGTTTAAATTAACGGATACACCTATGCCATACAGTTCATTAGTAATACGAGTAACTAACTCCTTTGCAGCTTTCTCCGTAAAAGTTGCAATCATAATTTCTTCTGGGAGCACATTTTTTTCAGTTATAAGATAAACAATACGTTTAACAAGCGTATATGTCTTTCCTGTACCCGGACCCGCAATAATAAGCAACGGACCATCCGTTGTGGATATTGCACTTCTCTGTGCATCATTTGCATTTCCAAAATCGAATACCATGTAAGTAACCTCCCATTGTATTTCCAGCCACCTTTTTCACCAACATTTTCTCAAATTCGTTGTCTTTTTTCCGTACAACTCAATTATACCGATTCACACGTTTTTTTTCAATAATATTCCCACCATTTCACTTCCCATTTCTTCCACCACCCCAGATACTCTTCCCACCAGTATGAGCTGTTGCCTTATGGATTTTAGCATCAACCAGTTGCATCACACCTTCCTGTTCATTATGATGCCACGTCAAATCTTTGATTTTCCCTTTTCCTGCCATAATCTGTTCCAACTGCTCAGCTTTAAATTTTTTAGCCAACTTCGGATTTTTCTTTATGCTATCTCTCAACTGCCTTGTACACTCTGCAAATTGCACAGCATCAGATGCCATGAACTTATCCGCTGGCAATTTGCACTTAAACTTGTCTTTGAAACGAGGAAATACTCCTTCAAATCGTGTACCATCTGACAGTTCAACTTTACTACTAGCAAATTTAACACCCGTCTTAGGATGCTTTTTCCCTTTTAAATTCTGATTCACTGTGTTAATATGAGTAACATGCTTTGCTTCTTGTCCAGAATCGGCAACCTTCCCCAATTTCGAACTCGCGATATCATCAGGATTTTTCCCTGCCTTCTTTAGCGCATCTTTTGCACTATCAAGAACTTTAGCTGCTCCTTTCGCATTATCTGCGCCCTTTGTCACGTCCGCAGCTTGATCCAACATTTTTCCAGTCTTCTTCGAATACTTAAGGTATTTTACCATTCCGACAACAGGGATAATTGCAACCGTATCAACTGCCAGCCACACAACCCAATTTTCTTGTTGTCCAATGTGTTGGATATCATATGCCAAATCTCTCACATCTAGCGCAACATCCAACCCCGCAATCGACAACACACCACTTCCCGCACAAGACAACACACTTACTTCTTTACGAGAATAATCCCCTAAAAGAATCTTCTCGCCACTCCGCTTGACATAAGCAACACCACCTTCTTTCTTCACATTTGCCAGTTCTTTCTTGAAGAGAGAAGCCACGGAGACGAATCCCTGCTTCACAGAGCTTGAGATTTTGTACAATGGATTACTCATTTTTTTTACTTCATTATACATCATGTCAAATTCTTCACATGCATATATATTTCTCGCATCTTCTATCGATTTCAGAGCCTGCTTATAATCCTTTTTATTTACAAATCCATCAACCTTCTCTACTGTATCAAACACTAAAAAAGCACAGCAATCTTCCATTGCCGATGCAAGATGCTGCTCTTTCGGATATTTCTTTGTAGGTTCCTTTAAACTCTTGACCGCATTAAGAAAATCCCCTTGTTGAACGTATTCTTCCGCCTTACCGATATACGGAACCACCTGCTTGTAAACTTCTAACTCCGCTACTAATTCGTCTTTTCTATTCGCTAATGGTTCCAGGTCGATTTCTGCCAAATAGTTTTCAAGCGTATTTATGTAGTTTTCATAGTCTTCCACAGAATTAGGCGTGTCCACATTTCCTAGAATCCCTGCCACACAATCATTCCCTAATTCCTCGACCATCTCATACTGGGAATACTCTCCGCTTATTTCTCGTGAAAGCTTGATAGCTTCAAAATACTCTCCCGCTCCATATTTCTTTTCGGCTTCCGCATGAATTGTTCTTCCATTATGTTCATGATCTATTTCGACAATTGCCTTCTCAGCCTGGGATGAAATATCTGAATCAGAAATTCTTTCTATTGCCTTTAATTTTCTTATCGCTTCTTCATACTTATTCTGGATGCCTTGTTCATAATTCGCTTCATCTATATCATCCTCGTAAAAGTAAGAATTTTTCGACTCACTGATTTCTTGTATAAACAACGCAGTTGTATCCTCGCTTAGTAGACCTCGATACAATTGGATATTATATATCCCCACAGCAACATTTAGTTTCTCTGCCGAAACACTCTTGGCGATTAACCAATTTGACGACAGCGTATACATTACTCCTAGTGTCACAAGAACACACATGGTTACAAGAAAACATTTTATTATCTTTTTGTCCTTTTTCATCTCCATAAGTATGCCCCCTTGTTTCTTCCATTACGTACTTTGTTATTTCCAAAATCTCGTTGTTACATCCCACCTCAAATCCTCTTAGTATGAATATCTATACTCAAGCACCTCTCCCACTGCCTCTAATAGAGAAATATCAAATTCCTTCTTAGTAATATTCATTGATTTGAACATTTCCTTGTTTTTCTTCAAGGACTTGAAAAGGATTTTTTTGTCCTTTTCATCAAGTTCAATTTTATAAAGAAGATTTGCTAGTGCTATTACTATATCCTTATATTGCTCATCCACCATCTGGTTCTTCTCTTCAACGAACTTCTGTAAATCTTGTTCACTGTATTTTGGTTGTAATCCCATGATCGGATTAACTAACAATTGTGTAGATGCATTCATCAAATTTACGTATGCCCCCAACTCATATTGCTGTTCTTCCGTCATTTCATTGTAGTCCACCCCAAATGTTAGTATTTTCGCAATTGCGCTGTTAAGTAATTCATCTTCCTTGGTAATACGAACAATTCTTTCATTAATTTCTATTATAGCTAACTCGTATTTCTTCACATCTCTTTTACTAATAAGCGTGAATATGTTTTCCAATCTGTTCTTATCTTCTTTCGCTTTCCAAAATAAAAATCCACTTCCTAAAATCGCCACTCCAGCAATCGCCCAGCCTACCGGACCAGCCAAAGCCAACAATGCGTTTCCAGCAGCCATACCACCACCGCCGGCTGCAAGAGCGCCGCCACCTAACCATGCCAATGCTGCATTTGTAGCTGCGGCTCCACTTAACGCCGAAATTGCGGTTCCTGTGGATGCAACACCAAAAGTTGTTGCGATTCCCATTGCCGCCGTAGGTCCTAAAGCCGCAACACCAACTCCTGCCACAACTCCTGCCGCACCATTTCCCACATTTTTTATTGCTGCTTTTTTATAATCACTTTCTATTTTTTCGGCTTCTTGTTTCCATTCCAAACGAATCTTTTTTAGATGCTCATATTCTAATCGTTTTTCGCTTGGTACGTTGCGAATCCTATCAAACACCTCTTGAATCGAATTTAGACTCACGTACAGGTTACTTGTATGTTTTCCAAGTTCTTCGATTTTTTCGTTCGTTTCATGGATTGAATTTTCTGCTTGCTCCTGTGCAATCTGCAGTTTATTTCTCTTTTTTTCCATTATTCTTTCCCCCCTTTAAAGTATGTATCGATGCTAGACTTATTTGTTAACAACATATCCTTTGGAACATTACGTCGCTCCGCTAATTCTACTGTCTTTTGAAATCCCTGTATGTACAATTCACTTTGCTTGAAATCATTCACAAACCCAAGTAATTTCGAATCATCATAGATTTCAGACAACTCCTGCAATCCCTTGATATAATCTTCGATTACAACACGTTCCTTTTTTGCAAATAATACCTCTTTTTCAACGTTTTGTATCTTTATTTCTCGTCTTATTTCACCATATAATGAAATTGTAAATCTTCCCACTCCCGGGATATTCAGACGCATAAAGAATTCTGCAACATTAAAGCCTCCCGCACCACTGGCAAATCCTCTTATGGTGGCATCGCCAATATCAATCATGCAAAATGTGCCATGTGCAACAGTAAGCATTCTCTTGACGGTAGGATTAGAAAAAGGCTCACACTGGCTCCATAGCAACGAAAAAGATCTTTCCTCCTTTGTTGTCTGTGAATAATATCTTACCAAACGTCTAATAGAATACATCAACCTCACTATTATTTCATTCATAAACACAGGAATGAGTTGTGCCGTTTGAAACCTAATGTCATATCCTTCTTTATATATATTTAACGCCAAATCATTTACTGCTTTATCAAATTCTCCTACGGGTAAATTGAGTTCATTTTTAATTGCAATTATACTATTCGTCCATGTCCAAAGTGGCGATGGTATTCCCATTCCTCTCCCCTGACTCCCCGAAGAACCAGACATATCTGAAATCAAATGCCCAAACCAATTTACAAATCCACAAAACAACTTACTTGGAACATCTTGTCCCTTCAGTTCAAATTTCCCGTCTGCTTCTTCCAATGCAATCAAAGCCCCATCTGATATAAAATGCGACTGGTTACAAAATTGATCCAGAAATGAAAAAAACAGTCCAACAAGACTAGGATTATGCGCCAACGAACGAAAATGGTGATTTTTCGGATTCAAGTCAAAAATAAAACTTGCAGCGTCCCCTGCTCCTCGCTGGTCATATGGAATCTTAAACTTCTCTTCCAAATGTCTAATTGCTGAAGGCAAAGATTTTGTTCCATCATCTTTCCAGCCACACAATTTCGCAAAATCCTTTGTTCTATCTTCAAACCATTTGTCTGTCACATTACCTGCCGGAGACTCCCCTGGTTTCCCTACCAGAAAAACATCCATTACTCCACATAATGCACCAGAACTTGCGGCTAATACATAATCTAACTTGTCACATTCTGGTCGCAGTCCCTTTATGGACTCTATCGTCTCATCAACTGCTTCTATTTCTAATTCTGCGTGTTCTAACGCATTTGTAATGCTTGAACCAAAATCATATTTACCATTTTCATCAATTCGAAGTTCAATCAACATATTATCTACGTTTTTGTCTTGCATAAAATCCCCTCCTCTCACAATTCAATTATACCGTTTCAATGACTTATTTTCAACATCATTCCCCTCCCCAAAAGAAAGGAAGCACGGCTGATTATTCCCATCTCCTACCGTGCTTGGTAGCCCCTTCGGGCAACAGAAATCTACTACTCAGGAGAAAATCATTTCATTCAATTTCTGCCTCTATGAAAAACACAAAACAACGTTTATGATACGTCCTTTTCCTAACTAAGAGTAGGATAAGTATTATCCTCCCCCCTACCGATTCAACTCCACCACTTGCTCTACGTATTTCATCTTCTTCGAATCCTCCAGCATCGTATATTGGTAACAGAACAATTTTTCCATGATTTCATCGATGCTTTTGCTACCGCAATTTCTGATTTTTCTCAGATCCTCGCTAGATTCGATGTCCTCCACTAGCTCCCCTATCGTGTGGTATCCCGCTCGATGCAGACAATTGCTGGAGCGAACGGACAAGTCTAGGATCTCAAGCTCGGTTTCTTTCAATGCTTTATTAATGTAAATCGGAAATCGAAGCTTTCCACCTCTTCTTTTCTTGATTTCCAAGAAATTTACCCCCGGAGCAATCGTCTCTATTTCCTCGAACACTGCCATACACTTATGTGTCATAATGGTCACCTCTTTCCTGGAACCATCTGCCGTAAGTACTTTCTTCTGGCACAAGAAAATATTATCCCTGCTGCTCTCTTTCCATATGTTCAGATTCCTTATATCGTACATACTCGACGCCTCCATCCATATCCTTAAATGTTGTCATCAATATGTGCCACTCCAATTTGCGAATTCCTTTGTTGTGATTGTATAAGTAGCGCACATGAGCTTCTAAGGTTTGATTGTTTGGCGCAAACCCCTGGCAATGCACACGGCAGTTGCCGGTGGTTCCATAGACTTGGCGAATGTATTTATCATGACAGAGCACTTCCACTACATCTTGGAATGCATCAGTACTTGCTTCCACATCGATGATAAATCTCACGCCTTTCGCTATGTTTGAAGAATTAATCACCGTTTGGTACCCTTGAATTATGCCCTTGTCTTGCATGGCAGTCATTCGATTTTTAACCGCTGGTCTCGACAAACCGACCCGCTGACCGATATCCGAATAACTCATCCTTGCATCATTTTTAATCAATTTTAGAATAGCATTGTCATAAGCATCCAAACCTTCATAATTCATCCAATCGCCTCCAAATTCAAACTCACAGCGTCGACTCTGTGATATTATTGTAGCAATAAATGTATGGCCATGCAACACGTCCATTTTCCTTTCGAAACACCTAACTTTCGTTTCGCAACAGCACTTCCTTCTTTTGCATTCGATATGGAATTACGCCCTACCCCACTCCTCCTTTGCCCCTATTCATTTAGTCGGACATCCAGTCATCTTCGTCGTCACCGTCCGAATCGCGTCCCGAGATGTAGTCATCCATTCGTTCCATCTCGTCCATTTCCACCATCATTTCAAAGGTGCTGATTTCACCGTCGCCGTCCAAATCCGCCCAACTTCCACAAAAACCATCCATTTCAAAATCATCCATTTTCCGTTCCTCCTTTATTTGTTCATTTTTGCTATGTATAACAACATAATGTTGCTTACTCTACCAGTCCTCACAATCCTCCATAGCATCGTCTACGCCATCTGCATAGTCTGGGTCACTGTTGTATCGATCCCAATCATAATCGTCTCCATCATAGACATCTTCATAGCCGTCATCGTATGATTCATACGGATTCGATACTTTCTTTGAAGATGAAGCCGACTTCTTTTTTCTGCTTGTCCCAGTACTCGACGTATTGCTATAAGTGTTCTTCGCCGTAGACGAAGTAGAATAAGAACTCGAGGAAGACGACGAGGAAGTACTGCTCCTATTTTCTTTTCTATTTTCATACTCATCATCGTCTTGGTTGCTATAACTATATGTCCGATGACTCGTATCGTGAGCATAGCAATACCGACTGCCCTCCTGGGCATCAAAGTCACATCCACTCATACGACATTCTGGGGTTGCTAAATGTATTAATCCAACAATAATAAGAAAACCAACAACAATTGCAATACCGACTCCGGCACCATTTGTATCCGTTTTCATGGTATCCACCTCCTGTGAATCGCGTTGTATTTTTGCTATTCTTTGCTACTGATTGGATTATACCATACTTCCCTGTCCCTTTTACTGGACTTTATTTTAGTCCCTTGTGAAAAGCACACAAAAAACGCCAACCCGTTAAGTAAAACTTAACGTTTTTATAGATTTTATAAACATTATAAATATTATAGATATTATAGATATTATAGAAATTATAGACATTATTGGTTTTATAGATTTGCATTATTTGCATTTTTTTCATTTCTAGCATTTCTAGCATTTTTTCGGCACCAAAATATATTTAGTGCCGAAAAAATATTCCTTTTCAATTCAAAATCATATCTAATAACATTTACCATTTATAATCTTATCCCCCCTCACCCATACCTCACCGTATCATATATATCCTGCTTCATCTCATAGAACCCGATGGCAGGCATACCGCCACCCATATTGGTTCACATTGCCAGGTCCCATCCTGCAAAATCCTCGCTTTAAAAGCCTCTCCTCTCATAACTTCTCCACAACGTATCTGAATAAGCAAGCACAGCATCCCCCGTAGCAAGCAAGACTTCCAGCAGTTCTTCGTTCTGCTCAAACTTGGCGCGGACTCCTCGCTTCACAACCTGTTTGCTTATTTTGTCCCACATATCCGAATCAAAATACTCCATATAGGAGCGACCAAGTTTTTTGATTTTTGCCGGATCATCGGTGGCAAGTATCTTCTCCGCAAGTCTGTATTCCCGAAAGAGAATGTCTTTTTGATACATCATGTATTGCTCAACAGAAGAAAACTTCCGCCTTGCATTTTCAAAGCCCGCCTGGTACCAATTGCTAAAGCAACCATACTCTTCGTATTCATGGTAAAAACAAATAATATGATTCATCCTAACCTCCATTCCTCCTTTTTTCATCGTTTTCCATGTCGCCTTCTATAATCCGCCTCAATCTCCTTTTTCCAATCAGCGTGGAGGGCTCCTGCTGCTATCGGAGCCGCGCAACTTCTCACGGCGCTCACTGCTTTGCTGAGAACACGATAATTCAACGCTGTCCCCGCTTCGTCGCACTCGTACTGAACCGCCCGATCATGAGTGATACCAAAACGTCCCGCTTCTTCGATTGCGTCTATATTAGCCCCTAGGAACAAAAACTCCCAGCCGTATTTTTTCTTCTGGTGCTCCACCATTTTCTTAACCTTTTTATATGAGTATCTTTTGCTGGAATTCTCCATACCATCGGTGGTGATGATAAACAATGTTTTCTCCGGTCGGTCTTCAAGTCGGACGTAGCCATGTCGTTCTGTGAGCC
>JAZNJZ010000119.1:0-27406 GCA_045578325.1 Eubacterium sp. | reverse complement strand
TGATAAAGTGGAGGAAGTGAACTTTCATTCGTTTTCTGTGGCTAAATCACTGAAACAAATCAAAGTGAGTAAAAAGAATAAAACCTTTAAGAGCCAGGACAAAATGATTCTGTCCAAGGATGGAAAAGTGTTATGGAACCTCACGTCAGACTGTGATAAGGTTACTGTGCCTAAGACTGTGCGAACAATCAAGGAAGGCGCCATGTTAGTATTTTCGGTAAAGGAAATTGCATTGCCAAAACGATTGAAAGAAATCGAAGGAGGTGCGCTGGATTCTGAAACGCTGTCTAAAGTTTCTTTGGCAAAGGGAAATAAGAACTTTAAATGTGTGAAAGGTTGTCTGGTGGACAAAAAGAAAGGAACTCTCATATTTGCTCGCTACGAGAATGGAACGTTGGAAATCCCGGAAGGTGTGAAACATCTGGTTGAAGGTATTTCCTTTGCAGGAGAAGGTAAGATAAAAACTATCATTATACCAAAATCCGTGAAGTCAATGGGGGATTGTTGGTACTTAGGTGGAAGCTATGTATACAGAAACAAAGTTTATTTTCGAGGAAAAAACCCACCGAAGTTACCGAAGAAATATTCTACGTGGGGGCTTTTAGCACCTTCCGATTTTTACGTGCCACAAAAATCCTACAAGAAATATCGTAAATGGTTGAAGAAAAACTTATCTTTTCCGAGTTCTTCTACATTAAATGGTAAGGAATTAGTGAAGAAAAAGTACTTGCAAAAAAAGAAGTAACATAATTGGATAGTAATTGTTAGGGGGAGGAAAAACGTTAGTGCCTATGTGAACTTATACAATGAGATTATGCTAAGGTGACATTGTTTTGTCATATGTTTATGTAAATATATGGCTGTTGAACTAGTGCGTAAACAGTTGCAGATGAGAAATAATGAAATTTTGGAGGAGATTAAGAAATGAAGGAAACCGTAATAAGATTAGTAGCAGAATGTTCACCTTATGTAGAACTCCCTGACATAAATGAGGATACAAAAATTTTAGATGATTTAGAGTATGACTCATTAAGTATCATTTCGTTATTTGAAGAAATAGAAGAAACGTTAGGTGTGAATTGCATGAACTATGCGGATATGTATCGTGCATTACAAACAGTGGGAGATTTGATCAAATTTGTTACAGAGAAAAGAGGAGTGCAATAGTGGAGGAAGAAATGCAAAAGAAGCGGCTGTATAAGATGCTATTACATGCCAAAGAAGATGTTACATATTATGCCAATAATGAAAAGTTTGAGATGACGAATATTACCGAAGAAAATATCTTGAAAAAGATGGTGGAGATTCCAGTTTTGGAAAAAAATGATGCGGTGCTTCATAACAATGAATTTCTTGCAAATGATTGCGTACCGTTGATGTTACAAAATAAGTTGCTTTGGAAAAATACATCCGGCTCTACAGGGAAATATATGGAGATTTATTGGAAAAATGCGGATTACCAGCGTTCTCTGATGCCATTATACTTTCGTAGAAAACGAGATTATGGAATAGAACCAGCAGATCGTTTGTGTTACTTTTATTCCTCTCGTAAGTTGGGGCGTGAAGAAATATTGACGGAAAGAAAACCTGGACAGTTGGGCTTTTGCAAAAGTGGTCTAAATGAAGAGCGATTATTGGAAATTTACCATAATATGTTGGAGTTTAGTCCTGTTTGGATAATGGGACAACCATCGGTATTGTTATTATTAGCCCAGATAAAGGAAAAACATGAGCTACCTTGTCTTGAAAGCTTAAAGTACATTGAATTGACAGGTGAGATGCTTTTTTCAAGTATACGTGAAGAGATAGAAAAGGCATTTTCTTGTAAAATTGCCAACCATTATGGTTCTATGGAAGTAAACACAATTGCTTTTGAGTGTCCATGTGGCAACTTACATTTGACAGATAGTACATATACTGAAATTATAGATGAGGCCGGAAGGCCGTTACCGCCAGACGTGGAAGGAGATGTTTGTATAACAACACTGGAAAATCATGCTTTTCCAATGATACGATTCCGAGTGGGCGATAGAGGAATAATTTCTTCTAAGAAGTGCAAGTGTGGCGGGGAGAATGAAATTTTCGAACTGGCCTCGGGAAGAATCAACGATTACATAGTTACACGTGATGGGTTAAAAATTAATTCTTACGTATTTGTGCGAGCAATTTATGCAGTGAATAGTTGTTTGCAACAGGAGATAAAACAATTTTCGATTATTCAGAAGGATTATGATAGATTTCAAGTTAAGTTAGTAACTGAAAGTACAAAAGAAAGGGGGGCAATTGAAAAAATCTTTTTGGATAATATATATCAAAAAGAACTTGAAAATGCGGTGTATGAATTTGAGTTCTATGATACCTTGTTTCCAGGAGAAACAGGGAAAGTAAAGTATTTTTTTAGAGAGGACTTTTAAATGAGACGAGTAATAAGTATTATGCTTGCCATGTCGATGACAATTTGTGGACTTGGTGGCGTATGGATGAATGATTCTATGAGTGTGGAGATAGTTGAAGCGAAGGCAAAAGAGGTAGCAGTGCCAGAAGATACTGTGGAAGTGGATGAGACAGCTAAGACTCAAAACTCTAAAGCAACAACGAAGAAAAGCACAAAGAAAGAATCTAAGAAAACGAACAAGAGCAATTATATTGTGGTGACAAAGTCACAAAATGCATTGCAGAAGATCGAAGGGAATTATGAGAGTAGAAAAACTAGCGAACTTCAGCGATTGTTGCCGAAAGAAAACATAACATCTGTAAAGGTTACAAAAAAGACAGCGGAGAAAATTGAGGATAGAAAAGATGTTGTTTTGGTAGAGAAGGATGTTGTGGTAAAGGCATGTTCACAAAGGTCACGCAATTTTAATCGAAAGCGAGTGAAGTATTATGATGCGGCAAAACCCGAGAAGGATATGCAGTGGAACTTTCAGTCAATTAAGTTAGATAGGACTAAAAAACCAGTTCTTTCTCGAAACAAGAAAGTGATTGGTGCAAAAGGTGCAGATATTTCAAAGAAGGTAAAAGTTGCAATTTTGGATTCGGGAATTGATTATTATAATGATATTGAAATTAAAGAGAGCATAAATCTGATTCCTGGTGAAGAGGAAATGTCACCATTGTTCATTGATGATACAGGACATGGTACAAGTGTAGCTGGAATTATTGCAGCGACAGAAAATGAGGATGGTATCACGGGAATCAATGATAATGTGGAGATATATTCTGCGCGAATTCTTTCCGATGACAGTGCACCGATAAGTCGAGTAGTAGAAGGGATTTATTGGGCAATTGAGAAAGAAGTTAATATTATCAATCTTAGTTTTTCTACTCCAGAGGAATCCCAAGTTTTGCAACAAGCGATCGAAGATGCTCAAGAGGCAGGTATTTTGATTGTTGCAGCAGCAGGAAATGGTGGTTCTGTGGAGTATCCAGCGGCATACGATGGTGTAATCGCTGTTGGTTCAGTAGATGCAGAAGGTGTAGTAAGTGAGAATAGTTCAACAGGTGAAGAACTTGATTTGGTGGCTCCAGGTGAAAAAATCTTGTCAAGTTCCTTGCTCGGTGGTACATTGGTTACATCTGGGACGAGTTTGTCAGCGCCTCATGTTGTAGGTGCGGCTTCTCTCCTATGGGAAAAAGATTTGGCGGTATCCGGTGATTTTATACGTGAACTTCTTTTTGCCAGTGCCAATGGATATGGGGATGAGGAGTCTTATGGCGAAGGTTTGATCGATTATGAATATGCGTTGAAAATCTATGATGATTTCAAAGTGAAGTATTATGCCGAACAGCCTGCAGAAGCGCGCGTGGATGTGGCTGGCGTAGATACGGAAAGTCTGAAAAAAGCAGATGGTATCGAGATTGGAGAGAATGAGTCGGCTATCGTTACCTTTGATGAAAATACATATGTGGAGGGTCGCTGGGCGGATCATGATAAAATGGCAGCTGACGCTACCAATGTTGTGAATTTTCAAAAAGGAGCAAAGGAACCAGATGCAAATGGTGACTTAAAGAAACTAGGGACCAATCATGCTTGGCATGGCGGAAGGTTTTTAAACTATGTTTCGATTTATCGATATCTAAACAAAGTAGCGAGAGCCGTTGGTGATCTTGGTGAGAGTGCGACGAAGAAAAACATCCGGGATACAATCAGGGGTGTGGATACGGTGGATGGACTTGAAGGAGGACACTATGATAAGTTGCCGGACGAGGCGCTTGCTAAATACAGTGGTGGTGTGTATAATCGCTTGAAGGATGATTTGTGTAAAGACTCGGTGGTAGACAAACTTCATGGAAAAACAAAGCGTCAGAAGGAAGCCTTTGTTTTCGGTATGGCATCTCATGTAGCCACGGATGTTTATGCGCATTCATCATTTCGGTATGAAAAAGGGGCAGGAAAATGGCGATATATTGATCATGTGCGGAAAAAAGACGATTCTATTGATGTTGAGGATGCTATGTGTGCAGATAATCCCAAATGTGTGAAAAGAAGGCATAATACAGCAAAAAAAGTGTTGGGGAATATTGTGGATCGCTTTATGAATACACGAGGTGATGTGGCAATTCGAAGAGATTTCTTTGTTGGAAATCTGACGACAGCACCGAAGGAACGTGTGTATTATAATGCCGATAAAATTCAATATACAGAAGAACATCAAAATACTGATGCGACATATCGTATCTATCATTTTGCTAACTATATGGCGGCAGCAGGAGAAGCCGATTATGCTTATTATAGTGTGTTCAATGATGTGACATTTCGGCCTTCAAATTCTACTAAGTAAGGAGTGATAAAATGAAAAAACTGTTTTTATTCATGGCAACATTATGCCTTATGCTACTCTCTTCTGCGCAAGCAGAAGCAGCCTCCATCGAAGGATGGGCATTGGAAAACGAATCTACATATGAAACAAAGAAAGCGACATACACGGTATGTTATTCCGAGGATGGAACCAAGTGTTGGATCAAGAAAATCAAACTTCACAGCGACGAGGAAGATGTTTCAACATTCAAAGTGAAATCCAGTTTCGAGGATGTTCCTGTGACGCGTATTGGTGCTTACAATGAGCCAGAATCGGACGGAGAAATGCGTTTTACTTCGGAGCAGAGGAATGTGTTTCACTGGCAATTAGGCGAGGATGCGGAAGAGGCACAAAATAACGAGGAAGTGAAAAAAATTGTGTTGCCAGATTCGATAGAAGAGATTCTGCATGGATGCTTTTTTGGTCTAAGCAATTTGAAAGAAATCAATACCCCAAAAGAATTGCGATGTCTGGAAGCGATTGTTTTTTGGAATTGCGATAAGCTAAAGACGTTTTATATCGGTGATAAAGTGGAGGAAGTGAACTTTCATTCGTTTTCTGTGGCTAAATCACTGAAACAAATCAAAGTGAGTAAAAAGAATAAAACCTTTAAGAGCCAGGATAAAATGATTCTGTCCAAGGATGGAAAAGTGTTGTGGAATCTCACATCAGACTGTGATAAGGTTGCTGTGCCGAAAACTGTGCGAACAATCAAAGAAGCAGCCTTGGGCGTGTTTTCAGTAAAAGAAATTGCATTGCCAAAACGATTGAAAGAAATCGAAGGAGGTGCGCTGGATTCTGAAACGCTGTCTAAAGTTTCTTTGGCAAAAGGAAATAAGAACTTTAAATGTGTAAAAGGTTGTTTGATGGACAAGAAGAAAGGAACTCTTATATTTGCCCATTATGAGAAAGGAACACTGGAAATCCCGGAAGGCGTGAAGTATCTGATGAAAGGTATTTCTTTTGCGGGTGTAGGAAAGATAAAAACCATCATTATACCAAAATCCGTGAAGTCAATGGGAAATCTTTGGTATTCGGGTGGAAACTATGAATACACAAAGAAAGTTTATTTTCGAGGCAAGAATCCACCGAAGTTACCAAAGAAATATTCTGAATGGGGGCTTTTGGACCCTTCCGATTTTTATGTGCCACAAAAATCCTACAAGAAATATCGAAAATGGTTGAAGAAAAACTTAGCATTTCCAGAATATTGTACGTTAAACGGCAAGGACTTAGTGAAGAAGAAAAGAAGGTAGTAAAATGTTATTTGGCTCTCTCATTGACAAGTGTTTCTCAATAGGAGAGCTAGAGTGGTGCTGGGAAGGGTGAAATGGTTGAAAAAGCTGGTAATTCCAGTATTGCTTTAAGTGGTAAGGTTGTGTCAAGATAGAAAAATGTGCTTTTAAAAGCAAAGCACTTAGAAAAAAATTATTAGGGGGCTGTCGGAAAATAGGTAGCCCCCTATTAATATGCAAAACAGGTGACGAATTATGGATATTATAAAGATCGAAGGTTACAGTTGTAATGATGACGTAGTTTTGACTATATGCAATGCTTGCTATGGCGAGTATTTTAAAGCGTTTTGGGATTCCTATCGCTTTGGATTTTGCCCCCGCGAAAAGTTGGGGGATGGTTTCGTGGATGGTGCTTCTGATGTGGTGAAAAATGTAGCACAAGTATATGGTTTGGAGTTTTATCTGCATCCTAAAAAGGCGGTAGATAATCTTATTGTTTTTATAAAAGCAAGATTGGAAAAAACTCGATGTCTCATACTTACCATGGATGTATATCATTGTCCGTGGTCGACGGATTATCACGTTCGCCATAACCCACATACTCTTATTGTCACAGCAGTGCAGGAAGATGGCGTGACGTGTACAGATCCGGCATTTAAGCTGGAAGATGTGATACTTCCGTACAAAGAACTGGAACTTGGGTATCGGCAACTTATTGAGCCAAAGAGCGGAAGTGTGTCAAAGAAAAATGAGATGACTCTGAAAAACAGATGGCGTTGGAATAAAAAGCTGGTAAAAGCGGTGAAGTGCCATCTGGATATCCGAGACATGAATCGGTTTTACGAAGAGCTTAAGAAGTGTTCCTTTGCACGAGAGTTCGGAGTGGAGACTAACATCTGGTATGTTTCCCTATTTGTTGGACTTTCCAAAGTATATAGTGGACATGTGCGATATGCACAATTTCTACGCGAGTATCAACAATCAATGGACGTCCCGCAACTTCAGGAGGCGATAGAAGAAATTGAGGCACTAGGAAGTGTTTGGCATATGATGTACATCTGGGTAATGAAAATGCATAAAGAGTACATACAAAATCAAGGAGTGTTTACCAATTATAAAATGCAGATGCTGGAAACGATGCAACAAGTGATTTCGCGGGAAGAAAATGTGAGGAAGGAGTTGATTTGTGTACTGAGCGGAAAGCCCGGGGCGAAGCAGGGACAAGTATCCGTTGTTAATACAAGAAAGGAACATCACATAATCCTTCCTTTTAATGGGAAAAGCCACTTGTGTACGGGAGAGGAAGTGGAAGAAGGCTACGAGCCAGAGGAGTTGTTTCGGATTGGGCGCAAGATTCAGACGTCCAAATGTACCTTTGATGTGCAACCACCCGACAAAGAAGGGAATAATGTGGTCTTTTGTAGTGGAGAGAAGATCTATGTAGGTGAGACGGTAAAACAGATTTGTTTTTTGGGATATGCATTATGGGGGGATCAAGCAGGCACTTTTACCCTTTTTGATAAAAGTGGAAATACAGAAGTTAAACGGATTTTCATTTCGGACTGGTTGGAAGACGAGTGTCCAGAGGAAGAGACGGTTTGGAGTACAACCTTTGCATTAAAAGAAAAGTTTGGAAGGCAAAATCGTGCGAAAGTGACCCAGGTCATTATGCATTTCGATGAGTTGACCTACGTTGAAGAAATTCAGTTGCCATCAGAGGAAAATGTACAGCTTTTTGCTATGACAGTTATATCTGAATAATGCGAAAGATGATAAGGGTGTATATAAACAAACAAAAAAGAACAGTGTGGGAGCACTGTTCTTTTTTGAAAAGTTAATTACAAATAAAGGGAAAAAACAAATAATGAAAACTAAAAGCGGGTGATGGGAATCGAACCCACGTATCCAGCTTGGAAGGCTGGTGTTCTACCATTGAACTACACCCGCATAAGGTGCTATAGAAAACCCTATAGCTTCTATATTTGATTAAATGAGCTTGGCTCATGAATCGGGGTGACAGGATTCGAACCTGCGGCCTCCTGATCCCAAATCAGGCGCTCTAGCCAAGCTGAGCCACACCCCGTTGTGATGTGCTGTTCGTCACAACGCAAGATTTATTATATTATATGATCTTCAATATGTCAACACTTTTTTTGAAAAAAATTTAAAAAAATTTTCGGAGTGAAAAAAGTAACGAAAATAGGGGCGTTTTGCAAAATATTCATTGACTTGTGCGTGCATTTATTAGAAAATAGAAACGAGTATGTCTTGGTATCTGCCCAGAGCAGAACCAATTTCAGAAATGGAGGAAATTATGTTAGAGATTGGGATAAAAGGAAGAGAAAGAGTGATGGTGACGGAAGACAAGTCTGCAAAGACGGTAGGAAGTGGAACACTGGATGTGTTTGCTACCCCGGCCATGATTGCACTGATGGAAAAGACGGCATGGAAAAGCGTGGCGGCGGACCTAGAAGAAGGGTGTGGCACAGTAGGGATTCATCTGGATGTATCCCATGATGCACCTACGCCATTGGGAATGGAAGTGACTTGCGAGAGTGAATTGGTTGCCATGGATGGCCGCAAGTTGACATTTCAGTTGCGCGCCTATGATGAGAAGGGCGACATCGGCAAAGGCACCCACGAAAGATTTATTATAAACGATGAGAAATTTCAGGTGAAAGCCAACGAGAAGAGAGGAAACGAGTAGGATGAGAAAAAAAGTGAAACCAAAGTGGTTGACCTTCCAGGGAGAAAAGAAAAAAATCTCCTTGGACATATTGATTATCGCAGCGGTTATTAGCGTAATTACATTGCTTGCGTATAAGCTAAATGGAATCTATCCATTTGGAGAGGCCTCCATTGCTCGCGGGGATATGGTTCAGCAGACGATCCCGGCGGGAATGTATTATGTGTGGGATATTTTGCACGGAAAGGCAAGCCCATTCTTTACTTGGGACTCTGCGTATGGCTTAAATATATCGGGAGCAACGTCCTTGGGGGCACTGTTGAGTCCGCTGAATCTGTTTTTGTACTTTACCACAAGAGACAACATCGTGTATTTTGCCAATATACTTATGATATTGAAAATGATATCCATTGCTTGTGGCATGTACTTTTATCTTAGAAAATATGATGTGAAAAATGTTGTCCACATTGTGGGAGGTATTTTGTATGCCTTTGGTGCGGCTTCGCTCATTCATTTCCAGATTATCATGGTAATGGACATTGCCTTTTTGCTGCCGCTGCTGATGATTGGAATTGACCGGATTTTTGATAACAAAGGATGCAAGTTTTTTATTTTTATGCTTGCTCTTACCATGATGGTGAATGTATATACCGGAGCGATTACACTGGTATTTGTTTTCTTGTCTTGCGGATTGCGCAATCTGTGGGAAGTAACGGAACGAGTAGAGAGAAAACGTTGTGCGCTGCAATTAGGGATATCCGTTGCAATGGCATTGGCGTTGAGTGCGGTATTTACGATCCCAGCGTTGCGCTGTATCTCCAATACGCCTCGTATGGGCGGAAGCATTCAGGATACATACAAGATGGCCATTGAGAGTCAGTGGAGTGACTATGAGTGGGAAACGGTAAAACGTATGCTGGTAAATATTGCGTTGCCGTTATCTTGTGTGCTCTGTTTCTTGTTTTGTGGATTCCGTACATGGGGCGCCAAGTTAAAACGATATCGACGCCACATATGTATGATGATTTTGCTGGTATTGTCGGTGACAGTTGCGGGAATCGAGCTGTTGTGGCACGGTGGTAGTAGAGCGAGCTGGCCGGTTCGTTTTGTGTATGTGATTTCCTTTGCCCTCATTGATTTTGCAGTGGCATTGTATTATGAAAATAAAGAGAAAATAGAAGAGAAGAAATGGCTCATAAATAAAGTGGCATTGGCGGTGGTTGCCCTGTTGGTAACGGTATGTTCCGGCTGGGTATTTGTGAGACTGTATGGCATGTATGGACCAAGTGGCGATGAGATGCAGTTGGCAGATGGCTTCCTTTGCGTCTTGCTGGAAGTGGTATTTCTTGTATGTTACTGGTGCATGTGGAAGCTAAAATGGAAAGAAGTGATGTTGGTGTTCTTGTGCGTGGAGTTAACCTGCACATCCATTATTAGCTTTGCGCCAAACAAAGATAACTGGACGGTGTTCTCTGCCGAATATCTTGAGGCAGCCAACAATGTTGCCAAGAGTATGGAGACAGATATCAAAGATTTTGAGCGTATTAAAAATATGGATTACAAGGTGGATCACATCGAGTATTCGTTGGTGCTGGGAGAAGAGGCGATTTCGAATTACTGGCATGTCATTCCGCCGACGCTTCAGCCAAAGTTTGCAGCCTTGGGATACACCATTAACTGGACTCAATTGCTGGATACCGGTGGTACTATTTTCACGGATACGTTGTTTCATACCCAGTACTACTTTGGACAAAATGAACTGCCGGAAGATATGTATGAATTCTGTGAGGATGTGGATTATGACGACTGTGAGAGTTTGATGTTGTATAAAAACAAATTCTCTCTTCCGTTTGCGATTAATACAGATACAGCGACGTTAGATGTGACGCCAGAAAAATTTGCTACACAAAATATGCTGTTCCAGACCATAACGGGAAGTTCTACACCTTTGATTCAGGATGTTTCCTCCATGGTGGAGGGGAGTCGTTTTGTGACCCAGGTGGGAAATGAAAGAAAGTTGTTGTATTTCTATGGATCCAATACAAGTGCGGATACCATTCAGATTATGGTAAATGGAGAGATTGTGACATTTCCGGCATCTTCCTCCATTGAGCACCACGATTATCCGGTGGATTTTTGTAATGGACTTGTATTTCTCGGTTCGTTCCAGAATGAGCAGGTGGAAATTCTGTTTGGGGGAAATGGCGCACATCCAGCCAACATTCATTTGGGAATGTTAGATTATAATACCTTTGTAAATGCGGTGGATCAAGTGGCAAAACAAAACCCAACAATCACCACATTAAAACAGAGAAATGCGGGTGTAAAACTGGAGCTGGAAAATGTGACAAAGTCAAATGTTTTCCTGCCGATTTCCTACGATGAAGGATGGACTTGTAAAGTAAATGGCAAAAAGGTGGCGGTCAATAGCATCGACGGAATGTTATCGATACCGGTGGAGAAAGGGAACGATAGCATTGTTCTGAAGTATGTGGCACCGGGGCAAAAAACAGGGGCGATCATTTCTCTCTGTGGCTTGGTGGTGCTGGTGGCTTTTTGGCTGTTGACGAAGAAAGAAATCCTTTCCACGGAGAGGATGGAGGGCGTTGCAGGAATGCTGGCATATATCGTATTCGTAGTTGTGTTTATTGCCTTTCAGGTGATTTTATTTGTGATTCCGGCGCTGCATGCGCTAAAGGTCGCATTGTTTACGGTAGAATAAGAGAAAGATGGAGGGTTCGGAAAAATGAATCGAAGAACGAAACGCTACGGGCTTTTGTTGCTCATGCTGCTGATGGCGGCGGTGATTGGTGTGACAGCTTGTGGCAAGGAAGAAGCGGCGCAGGAGACGCCGGTTATTACGAAGGTGGATGACCTTGCTGGAAAAAACATTGGTGTTCAGCTGGGAACCACAGGAGATATTTATGCTACGGATTATGAGGAGCAGGGAAGCAAGATTGAGCGTTACAACAAAGCGGCGGATGCGGTGCAGGCGTTGAAGCTTGGTCGAATTGACTGTATTGTCCTAGATGAGAACCCGGCAAAGAAATTTGTGGAGAATAATCCAGAGCTTAAAATACTGGAAGAGGAATTTGCGGTTGAGGAATATGCTATCTGTATTTCCAAGGAAAGTAAAGAGTTAAAAGAAAAGATCAATGGTGCCATTACGAAGATTAAAGAGGATGGAACCTTGGACCGCATCGTTAAGAATTATATCGGAGATGATACCAAGGGAAAATATCCTTATGAACCAAAGGCAGGGGAGCGAAAAAATGGAACCCTGACCATGGCGACCAATGCAGCATTTGAACCATACGAGTACATGCAAGACGGTGAGATTACGGGAATTGACGTGGATATGGCATGGGCGATCTGTGATCTTCTTGACATGGAGTTAAAGATTGAGAACATCGAGTTTGATGCCATCATCAACGCCGTTCAGTCGGGAAAGGCGGATGTGGGTATCGCCGGAATGACCATTACGGAAGATCGTTTGAAGAGTATTGATTTTACCCATCCATATACTACGGCTACTCAGGTCATCATCGTGAAAGACAATGCGGTGGGACAAGAGACTAGCTTGGTGGAAAAACTCAAGAATAACTTTGTGACGGAAAATCGCTGGAAGTATATTGCTACCGGTCTTTTGACTACGTTGCAGATCAGTTTCTTTGCGGTGCTGATCGGTATTGTTCTTGGTTTTGTCATTGCTATTGTGCGCAGTAGTTGCGATAAGACAGGAAAAGCAAAGGCGTTGAATTGGATTTTGAAAGCGTATCTGACTATTATCCGTGGAACGCCAGCCATGATTCAGTTGTTGATTATTTATTATGTTATCTTTGCATCTTCGGATATCAATAAAGTATTTGTAGCGATTATTGCATTTGGATTGAACTCTTCTGCATATATTGCAGAAATCGTGCGTTCCGGTATTATGTCTATCGATGACGGGCAGCTGGAGGCAGGCCGAAGCCTTGGATTTACCTATGCCCAGTCTATGTGGCATTTTATCTTGCCACAGGCATTTAAAAATGTACTGCCGGCATTGGGAAATGAGTTTATCGTATTGATTAAAGAGACATCTATCTCTGGTTACATCGGTATTGTGGATTTGACAAGAGGTGGAGACTATATTCGAAGCCGTACCTACGAGGCGTTTATTCCGTTGGTGGCGGTGGCGCTGGTATATCTTGTGATTGTCATGGTGCTGACTTGGCTTGTAGGTCGTATGGAAAGGAGGCTGAAACGAAGTGAACGATAAGAAAGATTGTATTATAAAAGTAGAAAATCTGGAAAAGAGCTTTCAGGATAATCATGTACTACGTGGCGTAGACGTGGAGATTTCTCGTGGTGAGGTTGTGGTTATCCTCGGACCTTCGGGGTGTGGTAAATCCACCTTTTTGCGTTGCCTGAATTTATTGGAGCAGCCAACGGGTGGTGCCGTGTATCTGGATGAGACAGAGTTGACCAATCCTCATACGGATATTAATAAAGAACGTCAAAAGATGATGATGGTATTTCAGCATTTTAATCTTTTCCCACACATGACCATTATGGAAAATATCACAGTTGGTCCTCTGAAACTATTGAAAAAGACCAAGGAAGAGGCGGAGCAAAAGGCCAATGAATTGCTGGAAAGAACGGGACTTTTGGACAAGGCGGATGCCTATCCGAATCAGTTGTCCGGTGGACAGAAGCAGCGTGTCGCCATCTGCCGCGCTTTGGCCATGGATCCGGAAGTGATTTTATTTGACGAGCCTACGTCGGCCTTGGACCCAGAGATGGTAGGTGAGGTTCTGGACGTAATGAAAGAGTTGGCCCAGAGTGGAATTACCATGATCTGTGTTACGCATGAAATGGGATTTGCCAGAGAGGTGGCATCCCGCGTGATGTTTATGGATGAAGGTGTGATTGCGGAGGATGGCACGCCGGAGGAAGTATTTGACCGGCCGAAGAATCCGAGATTGCAGGAGTTCCTTTCTAAAATTTTATGATGCTTGTGGTTTTGAGGAGGATAGGATGAGGTATTACATTTCGGACTTGCATTTTTTTCATGAAAATCTCAATCATCGCATGGACTGTCGCGGGTTTGCGGATGCGGCTGAGATGAATGAGTATATGGTGGAGAAGTGGAATGGAAAAGTGAAGAAAGGTGACGATGTGATAATCCTAGGGGATGTGTCGGCGGGAAACGCGGAACAGACCAACGAGATTCTCCGGCGGTTGCAGGGGAATCTCTATCTCATAGAAGGAAACCACGATCATTTTTTGCGACATCGGAAGTTTGACCAAAGTCTGTTTAAATGGGTGAAGCCCTACGAAGAACTGCGGGACAACAAGCGCAAAGTGATTCTGAGCCATTATCCGATTTTTTGCTATAATGGTCAGTATCGGGTGGACGATGAGGGAAAACCTCGCAACTATATGCTTTATGGGCATGTTCATGATTCTATGGATGAAGTGCTGGTGAATCAATTTATTCACCAGACCCGGGCTACATTGCATAAATCTAAATATGCCGAGGAAGCAGAGCCCATTCCGTGTCAGATGATCAATTGTTTTTGTATGTTCTCGGATTATGTTCCTCTGAGCTTGGACGAATGGATTGAGGTAGACACAAAACGACGAGAATCGATGTTGCGTGGAATGGCTTAGATGTGCTATACTGTAATATGTGAAAAAACTATTGTATATAGGGAAGAAAGGAGGGAGAACATGTTTGGACTAGGTAGGAAAAAGTCAAGTGCCGTAGCATTTGTGGATTATGAGCATTGGTTTTATGGGTATTGTAACAAATTTCAGATGAAGCCAAATGTATCCGAATGGCTAGAAGAACTGAAAGCGGAGTTTGATGTAAAAGGGTTATATATTTTTGGAGATTTTTCAGAACCAAATATAGAACAAGATATGGAAAGACTAGAGAAGATTACATCGGGAATTGTTCATACTGCCAGTGAAAAAAATGGTGTCGATAAAGACTTCACAGATGTGATTATGCTGGATTGTATATACCGTTACGCAGCGAAAAAGAAGAGCCCAGAGGTTTATATTATATTTACCGGTGATGCCCATTTCTTGAAAGTGGCAGAATATTTGAAGGAGCTCGGGAAAAAAGTTATTATCTATGGTGTAAAATATGCTTTTAGCAATACATTAAAATCAGTGGCCACAAGTTATGTGGAGATGCCACGGCAGTCCCAGGAAAAGGATTACTACAATGATCTTATTTTTGTCAGTTTGAACCGTCTGCGCTCCAAGCCAAAAACGCTGATTACATATTGGAAAACGGTAACCAGTGTGGCGGAGTACAATCGAGTACCGAAGGAACGCATTAAGCAAGCGCTAGATAATCTGGTTCGTCAGAAGTACATCACTGAAAGTGAACAAGTGGGCTACAATGGAAAGATTGTAGATGTTCTGGTGGTGGATTGGGACAAAGTAGAGCGCGAAGGCATCTGGAGCAAGTAATACTTGAATCAGGATGCAGTAAAATGACAACTTTCACGAATAATGAGCCTGCAAGGAAGTTCGATACGGACATTTTCCTTGTGGGCTTCTTTTTTTCGGTCCAGAAGCAACGTCAGAGCCAGGTGTCCCATTTCCTTTTTGGGAATGTCGATGGTGGTGAGCATCGGGGATGTGTTTTGGGAAGCAAGAATGTTGTCAATGGAAATAATAGAGGGCAGGTACCCTCTTTTTTTGTGCTGTTTTAATGCTTGCAATGCCCCGAGAGCCGTGGCGTCGTTAGCACAAAAGATAGCGGTTGGTGGCTCTGGGCTCTGAAGGATGTTGCACATGGTTCGGTACCCCTCCTCGGTGGACTGGTCTGTAGGATGGACGTTCTGATAGTCTGCTGGGATTTTGTGTTTGATTAGCGTCTGATAGTATCCGATATAACGAGACTCGTAAGTACAGTCCCCGATGTAGGCAATGGTTTTATGCCCAAGGGAAATCAGATGCTCCACTGCTTTTTCGGCGGCCGTGGTACCGTTGCAGACAACTTCATCATATTCGTAGTCCGTTGGGTTACGGTCAATGCCTGCGATGTAAGCGTATCGTTTCTTGATAAGTGGCACAAGTTCGGCGGGGCATTTTCCTAAAATAATCAGGCCCGTATTTGCCTTGCGGGAAACAAAAGCGTTGGACTGGGGCTGGCGTTCGGAAAGAACTTTTTCGGAGGAACGGTAAGGTACTGGGGCGGTGCGTTCCGGCTGGCTGCTTCCCAACGCCATGATGTCTACGGAACTCAAAACTTCCCCGAGAAGGCACCCGATCTGGAAAAGTTCTTCCTTCATATATTGAAAAAGCTCACCAAAGAAAGGGTCTTTGTCCATAGAATCAAATCGCGTCAGGAAAAAATCCACCGTGAAGGGCTCGTTTTCTTCTGCCGTACCAAGTCGCAGGTTGCGGGCGGATGTGTTGGGAAGGTAACCAATCTGACGAGCGGTTTCCCAGATTTGTTCGGTGAGTCCTGGCGTATGGCAGGTATGTCCAGGTGTGTTTAAAACACGTGAAACCGTTGAAACAGAGGTTCCGGTAAGCTCTGCAATTTTCTTTAAAGACATATGATTTCATCCTTTCTTTTACCGTGAAAACGTTTGCAAAAACAAAAAGTATAAAAATTACGATATTTCGTTTATTTGTACCAATATACCATAAAAACGAAGGTTGTGCAAATGAAAACGTTTGCAAAAGTAGCGGTTTTCAACAGGTGATATTTTAAGTAAACTAGGAGTATCAAAAAAACAGTGCTCGATTTCGTTGGTTTCAGGCGTCGAGCATGGAAAGAGAGAGAAACAATGAAGAAAAGAAGATTATTAGCAGTGGCGGGACTTCTTCTGATAATGGTATGTGCCATGACTGGTTGTGGCGCAAAGGAAGAAGCGGCTACGGAAGTAAATATTGGATATTTTAACAACGTAACACATCCACAGGCGCTTTTGATGAAAGCAGAGGGGAGTTTGGAGTCCGCTTTTGGAAGTGATATTGGTGTAAAGTACACAGCATTCAATGCAGGGCCAGCAGAAGTGGAGGCATTGTTTGCAGGTGATATTGATATCGGATACATTGGACCTGTGCCAGCGGTAAGTGCCAATGTAAAGTCCCGAGGCGATGTGGCGATTTTGACAGGTGCAACAAAAGGTGGAGCAGTATTGGTAAAGAAACAGGGGTCGGACATCAGCAGTGTGACAGATTTGTCGGGGAAAGTGGTTGCAATCCCACAGCTTGGTAATACACAGCACCTTAGTCTTCTTCATTTGATGAAGGAAAATAACTTGCAGTCCGTAACCGAGGGCGGTGACGTGACCGTTAGTGCAGTGGCGAATGCCGATGTTTCCAACATGATGGAGCGTGGCGATATCGATGCAGCATTGGTACCGGAACCATGGGGAGCGACATTGGAGTCTCAGGGAGCAGAATTGGTTTTGGACTATGACCAGATTTATATGCAGGGGCAGTATGATGTGGCTGTTGTAGTAGTTCGTAAAGAATTTATGGAGGCGAATCCAGAGTTGGTACAGAAGTTCTTAGAACAGCACGAGGCGGCGACAAAGAAAATCAATGAGGATAAAGAAAATTCTCTTAAGGCTATCAATACTGAGTTGAAAAATGCAACGGGGAAAGCGCTTGGCGATGATATCATTACCAAAGCATTTGAACGAATCATAGTAAGTTCAGAGTTAAATAAAGAGTCTGTTCTTGGTTTTGCGAGAATCAGTAAAGAGCAGAAGTTCATTCAGGAACTTCCAGGAGAAGAGATTTTTGCGCGATAGACTTAAGCCGTGCATTTCTGGGAAGGAAGTCGCATTCGAGCTTGCGATAGCAAGCGAAGAGTGCGCACGGGTTAAGGTGTAGAGAAAATGGAGGTAGAATTATGTCTTTAGTATTAGATGGCTTAGGAAAACATTTTGATAATAGCGATAAAGCAACGCTAAATGCCATTGATCTAGAAGTAAAAGACGGTGAATTTGTATGTATCGTTGGTGCATCAGGTTGTGGAAAAAGTACGCTTCTTAACTTGGTGGCAGGATTGGAAGCGCCAACCGAGGGAAGGATTTTGTTGGATGGGGAAGAAGTGAAAGGACCAGGGGCGGACCGTACGGTTATGTTCCAGGAACATGGCTTGTACCCTTGGTTATCCGTAATTGAGAATGTAAAATTTGGAATGAAACTTTCGGGAGTATCCAAGGAAGAGCAGGAAGAGAAAGCGCTTCATTATCTGGATATGGTTCATTTGACAGAGTACAAAGATTATCCGATTCATCAGATATCTGGTGGTATGCGTCAGAGAACAGCGCTGGCGAGAGCGTTGACCATGGATTCCAAAGTTCTTCTTATGGATGAACCGTTTTCGGCATTGGATAAGCAGACATCCAACCGTTTGCGTGAGGAATTGCAGCGCATTTGGCAGGAGACAGGAAAGACCGTTCTTTTCATTACACATAGTGTAGAGGAAGCGGTATATCTGGCGGACCGAGTTGTGGTTCTTTCGCCAAAGGACGGAACCGTAGCGGAGATTGTATCCATTGATATGCAACGTCCGAGACATGTATATGCACCAGAGTTTGTTGATTTGCGTCACCGTATTTTGGAAGAAGTTAGAGGGGAGGAAGTATAATGGGAATGATCTTATTCGTAATATTACTGATTGCCCTTTGGCAAGGTTTTTTCTTTTTGTTCGTGGATGTATTGGAATTGGTAAAATGCTATTCGGTTCCTTCCCCAATTGGTGTGGCAAAGTGTTTTGTGAATCTCAGTAGTGATGGGACGCTTTGGGAAGCTACCGGAAATTCCTTGCTTCGTGGTGTGATAGGTTTTGCTATCGCGGTAGTGATAGGTATTGTAGTTGGATTGTTGATCAATCATTTTAAATATTTACAGAAAAATTTTAAACCGTTGGTGTTGGGAGTTCAGACACTTCCAAGTGTATGTTGGGTACCGTTCTCTATCTTGTGGTTTGGTCTCTCCACCGAGGCGATTTTGTTCGTTGTGGTTATGGGATCGGCATTTAGTATCGCGATTTCCGTGGACAATGCCATTAAAAATGTATTGCCAATCTACTCTAAGGCGGCCCTTACCATGGGAGCTAGCAAACGCCAGTTGTTGTTGCATGTTATTCTTCCAGCGAGTCTTCCGGAGATGATTGCTGGATTGAAGCAAGGCTGGTCTTTTGCGTGGCGTGCGCTGATGGCGGGAGAGGTAATGACCACCTCCATCGGACTTGGCCAGACTTTGATTCTTGGTCGTGACTTGGCGGACATCAATCAGGTAATGCTGGTTATGTTGGTAATCGTGTTGGTGGGTATTATCATTGACAAATGCATTTTCTCGGTGATCGAGAATCGAATCTTGAAAAAACGTGGTTTGTTATAAGTTGCCAATCAAAAAAGTTGCAATTGTGCTCAAAATACTGTATAATGACAAAGGCGTGTAAGAGGGCCAGTTTATTATGATAGAGGTGTTATGGTGAGCGACAAGCAACAGAATGGCAGAAAAGTAGTAGTGCATTGTCCGGTATGTGGATTTACCGACGAGGTTGAGGATTTCAACAAGGATGAGGAATTGTGTGTGCATTGTGGAAAGAGTACATATACATTCCGAACAGCGGATAGCATTCGTAAGATTTTTGTTGGTGAACTAAATAAGAAAAAATCAAATGAATAGAAAAAAGTCTTCTGTTTTATACTAAGAAAAAACAGGAGGCTTTTTTTATGGAACAAAGATTTCGAATCAAGTCGGTGCGGGGGCGTGAGATACTGGACTCTCGAGGCAATCCGACGGTGGAAGTAGAGGTTGCTCTCTTGGGCGGTTCCGTGGGGCGTGGTGCCGTTCCTTCCGGTGCGTCCACAGGAGCGTTTGAGGCAGTGGAGCTAAGGGATAGAGATCTTCCGCGGTATGGGGGGAACGGAGTGAAGAAAGCAGTGGAATATGTTAATGATACCATTGCGTATTTACTGGATGGAAAGAATGCGTTGAATCAGATTGAGATTGATCAGTTGATGATTCGAGAGGACGGGACGAAAAACAAAGGGAAATTTGGAGCAAATGCCATTCTTGGTGTGTCCATTGCGGTAGCGCAGGCGGCAGCAAAAGAATGTGGCATCCCGTTGTATCAGTATCTTGGTGGTGCTGGTGGGCGAACCCTTCCGGTGCCTATGATGAACATTTTAAATGGTGGAAAACATGCGGATAGCAGTCTGAATATCCAAGAATTTATGATTATGCCAGTGGGAGCGCATTCGTTTCATGGCTGTCTGGAATGGTGCTGCAATGTGTATCGGGAGTTAAAAGGTCTGTTGAAGAAGGAAGGACACATCACCAGTGTGGGGGATGAAGGTGGCTTTGCTCCGCGGCTTCGCAATGATGAAGAGGCGTTGCAGTATATTGTGCGTGCCATTGAGAAAGCAGGGTATCGTCCGGGAGAGGATTTCCGAATCGCCATCGATGGTGCTTGCACCGAGATGTATGAGGAAGCAGTGAAGCAGGGGCGAACGGGAGAGTATCTGTTCTGGAAAACAGGAGAATACCGCTCGTCGGAGGACATGGTTTCTTATTGGGAAGACCTGTGCAATAAGTACCCTATCGAATCCATTGAAGATGGCTTGTCAGAGGAAGACTGGGATGGTTGGCAGTGTTTGACGAAACGCTTGGGACATCGAGTACAGTTGGTGGGGGATGACCTTTTTGTCACCAATACAGAGCGAATCCAAAAGGGATTTGAGAAGGGTGTGGCAAATGCGGTGTTGATTAAGCCAAATCAGATCGGAAGTGTGACGGAGACGTTAGAGGCAATCCGTATGACAAAGAATCATGGATGGAATGCCATCGTCAGTCATCGTTCCGGGGAGACGGAGGACACCACCATTGCCGATATGGCGGTGGGACTGAATGCGGGGCAGATTAAGACCGGGGCTCCGAATCGCACCGATCGTGTGTGTAAGTACAACCAGTTGCTGAGGATTGAAGAGCAGTTGGGAGAATGCGGGGTGTACGGAACAAGGGAATTATTATAAATGAAAAAGGCTATCATGCCGACGATAGAAATCGTAGGTATGGTAGCCTTGAGGTATCTTTGTAGTTATTACTGTGTATCCGGATCCGTCTGTATGATAACAGGCGGTTTTAACTGATACTGATAGTATTTGATTATATTTCCGCTAAACATCTGCAACGGTTTCCAGTTACATAGATTATAATCTCTCTTGTAAGGAAGGTTATCGTAAAATCGCATGGAACATTCGTGTTTTCGGTCGAAATTCATTAGCATTTTCTTGAAAAGTTCATTGTTGTGCAACACATTCACTCCCTTTCTTTTTCCTTGGCACGAATCATAATAGAAGTGCCAAGCCAGTATCTATAGTATACTTGAAAATCCATTTTGATTCAATGGTTTTGGGGTAAAATTTTTATAAACGGTAGATACAAAACCGCTCTCTTCGATCTTTTATGATGTCGTCCGAGGCGGCGATTTCGCGAACCAAACGAAACGGTGTGTGACGTTCGATATAGAAAATGGTGTCGTCCTCCGGATAGTACAAAATCAGCGTGATTTCCCGCTGGTGACGTTCATAGGATGCTTCAATTTGGTTCAATACCGAACGGAAAATGGCGGTAGAAAACGGATTGAAACAGTAGATAACAGTAACGTCATCGGGGATTTCATAATCCTCTGCTGATTCGTTGACAAAGGCGAGCACTTCCTTGCCTGCGCCCTGGTAGTTCTCCAGATTTTCCAACGCCCGGTTGTGAAAATCCGTCACCATCTCCACGCCAATGGTGCCGCAATGAAATGCGTGGTGACAGTAGAAACTCAAGCGTCCCAGACCGCTGCCGTAGTCCAGCAGTATATCATTGTCCGTAAGGGGCATTTCTTCTGCTAGTGTATGAAGCACTCGGTAAGGGGTGGGCTCGTAACGGTGGCAATGGAAGGTGTCTTTGCCGTCGGTTTGGATTTCCTCCGTATGGATTTTCAAAAATGAATCGATTTCTTTTGCCAATGCCTCGTCGCTAAGGGAGGCATTTTCCGTGATAAGCTGATTGATATGGTTCATGTGAAAATCCTTTCTTGAGGTTATTTGCTTTCGGTGTATTTTCCAACTACCAGACTAGAGTTCTGTCCGCCAAATCCAAAGGCATTGGTCATGGCGTAGCGAACGTCACGTTTTTCTGCTTTGTTTGGTACATAGTTCAGATCACATGCCTCGTCTGGGTCGTTTAAGTTCATGGTTGGAGGAATGATTCCTTCTTGTACTGCCTTAATGCAAGCGATGGTTTCCGTTACTCCGCCGGCACCCATCATATGTCCTGTGGCACCTTTTGTAGAAGTAACTGCCATGTCATATGCGTGGTCGCCAAAGAGTTTCTTGATGGCATTGGTTTCAATGGTATCGCCCATTGGTGTAGAGGTTCCGTGTGTATTGATGTAATCGATGTCATCGGTGGAAAGTCCAGCTTTCACGATGGCATTTTTCATGCAGGCGATGGCACCGATTCCCTCTGGATGTGGTGCTGTCACATGATGGCCGTCGGTGCAGTTGGCAAATCCAAGAAGTTCAGCTTTGATGTCTGCGCCACGTTTGCGTGCATGCTCTTCCGTCTCGATAAGAAGTGCGCCGCCACCTTCACCAAATACAAATCCATCTCGAGTCTTGTCAAATGGACGGCTGGCAGTCTGTGGATTATCATTGTTGGTACTTAATGCGTGAGCGGAAGCCAAACCGGCAACTACCACTGGACAAAGACTTGCCTCAGCGCCTACAACCAAAACAGCGTCTGCTTCGCCAGCCAGAAGCAACATAGCTGCCGTAGAAATGGCATCTGCACCAGAAGAACAAGCGGTACTTACCGTAAGGCTTGGTCCACGATATCCTTTTGCGATGGCAATTTGTGCTGCTGCAATATTTCCGATGAACTTCGGTACGAAACGAGGACTTACTTTTTTGTGCTCGCCTGTGCTAAGCCCGTCCTGGGTCTCTGCGATAATAGATACACCAGCCATAGCAGTTCCTACTACAACCCCCATGCGCTCTGCGGGTACCGTATCTTCTTTTATATCCGCGTCTGCCAAAGCCTCTTCGGCAGCAGCATATCCGTATTGCATGAAGAGGTCCATCTCGCGGCTCTGTTTTTTTGTCATAAAATCATCTGGGTTAAAGTCCTTTACCTGAGCGGCGATCTTAACCGGAGATTCTGTTGGGTCAAAGCGGGTGATGGTGTCCACACCGCACACGCCATTGATCAAATTGTTCCAATATGTTTCCACACCGATGCCGATAGGAGTTACCGCTCCCATACCGGTGATGACTAATTTTTCTTTCATAATCTATGGTTTCCTTTCTTTTATCGAAAAATGCTCTAATTTATATTCTACCATAAAGAGGGGGAGGGGGCAAAGATAATTTTGGATATGGTTAGTTTGGGGATAAAATGATTTTTTACTTGCATTTATTAGTTAACTATGTTATAGTAGCCACAAGCAAAAGGTTTCTGGAATCTATGGCGTCTGTTGGCGCATTCTGCTAAATCGTTTTGGCTCACTCGAGAACTCTTGCTTATATATCCAATGAATTGAGAAACAAGCAGGAGAAGGTTGAGTCATGTGCACCATGGTGTCAGCGTATTTCCTGCATACCAAAGGAGGGAATATGTATGACACAGGTAATGGAAAAGACAGAGAAGATAAGTAACTCGGAAGAGGTTACAAAGCAAAATATTATCTACGAATCGGCGAAGGAGAAGCGGAATTTTAAAGATACGATTTTTAGAATGCTTTTTAATGACAAAGAAGCATTGTTATCACTGTTCAATGCAGTATGTGGAAAAGGTTAGAAACTATACGGGAACGATGCCGTTACGAGAAGCTGTGGAGCGATCGGTTGAAGAGTGCATCAAAGAAGATATATTGGTTTCATTTTTTCGGAGAAACCGGGCGGAGGCGATTCACGTGAGTATTACACAATATAATCAGGAGGCACATATGGCACGGATTGCGGAGACAAATCGAAGGCAAGGTCGAAAAGAAGGTCGAGAAGCTGAGCGAGAGTGTATCAATCAGTTGAATGAAAAACTCCTTGCCGATGAACGTATCGAGGATTTACGACGTTCCGCTCGGACGCAAAAGGGGCTGTCGGGAAATAGCGATTTCCACCCCCTAAACATTAAAAAAGTAACATCCTCGATAAACAGGACTTTCAAAGTATCACTGACACATCAGAGGATGTTCCTTTTCATATTCAATCACCATTTTAGGGCGCACGAAATAAACGTCACTCGAAATTTTGTACGCATATTTTTCTAAGCACTTTCCTGTTCCGTTTTTCCTTCAAATTTCTTCAATTCATCGTGCTTAAAGCGATGATATTTATTTATATTTCTGCCAATGGCAAACAGTAAGAATTCTCGATACACTTTATCAGAAGAACGATAATGAAATCTTCGGAAATTTTCATTTTCCTTGATATCCCCAAAATGTCCTTCGGTTTGAATAGAACGAATCTGGCGATTCAGAATTCCTTTCTCACTTTCTATATTTGCATGGGATTCTTCCTGCAATTCCTCCCACAGCTTATTTATCTTCATGATTTTATTTTTATCTCTGTCCGTTTCATCATTGTATTTATATAAACACTCCGCTTTATGGGGACATCCACTACAGTCGCTACATCCGTATACTTCATAGGTTTGGACATAGCCGTTACTGGTTCTCTTTTCTGTCTTGATATGTTCCAGTTTTCTTCCGTCATGACAATAATAGAAATCACCTTCTTCAGCACAATATCGCATGTTATAGTGTTTTCCAATGTCATTTTGGAAAGCTCTTGTCTTTCTTTTTTCGTGAGTTTGAAGTTTTATATATGGAGTAACACTGTTTTCTCTGAGAAAAAGCAGGTTCTTCTCGCTACAGTATCCACTATCTGCCGTTGTGGCTTCCGGATAAAAATCAAATGCTTCTTTATGTTTTTCCAAAACTGGAATCAGTGTATTGTAATCTGTCCTGTCATTACTCACATAGGTATGGATGATGAAATAATTCTCTACTGCGATCTGTACATTGTAAGCGGGTTTCAATTGTCCGTTTAACATATGATCTTCCTTCATTCTCATAAAGGTAGCTTCCATATCTGTCTTCGAATAACTGTTTCGATCTTTCCCCATGATTTCAAAACATTCCTTGTATTTCATAAGGCGTTCTCCACAGTTTTCGAGCTCCTCGTACAGTTTTTGAATCTGCGGTTTGCGTTGGCCTTTTCCCGTTACAAAGCTTATTTCCTCGCCTTCTGCAATCTTCATTAGATTCTCTTGAAGTCGCAGAAGTTCCAATGGAGAGCAGTTATCGATTTCAATACGTTTGTTGTTGGAAAGTTTTTTCATGCCCTTGCGTTTCCGCTGCCGATTTTTTTCGATCACTTCCCGACAGCCCCTTTATTACGTTTACCCCTGCTCCCGTATCTGCTCCGCCAGATCTTCCAGATACTCCCACCGTTCCATTTTCTCTAGAAGCTCCGCTTCCGTGGCATCCTTCTCTTCCGTCAGTTCCGTCAATCTTGTATAGCTGCTGGCGCACTCCGCCATCTCCTGCTCCAGCGCTTCGATTTTCTCTTCCAACGCAGCGATGTCCGCTTCGATGGTTTCGTATTCCCGCTGTTCATTATAGGAAAACTTCAGTTTCTTCGGAGTATTTGTCTTCCACGTTTCTTTCGAAGCTGAGTTTTCATTCCGGCTTTTTTCTTTCTTATCTGAAATGTTACTTGCCATGTCGCCGGATTTTTGCAAGTAATCTGTGTAACCACCCTCGTACTGCGTGATTTTCCCGTTTCCTTCAAAGGCAAAGATTCGTCGCGCTACACGGTCCAAGAAATATCGGTCGTGGGAGACGGCGACCACGATGCCAGGGAAGGAATCCAGATAATCTTCCAGTATGGTCAGCGTCTCGATGTCAAGGTCGTTGGTTGGCTCGTCCAGGAAAAGTACATTTGGCGCTTCCATCAGGATGCGCAGCAGATAGAGACGACGTTTTTCGCCACCGGACAATTTTTCAATCGGCATATAGTGCATGTTGGATGGAAACAAAAAGCGTTCCAACATTTGCGAAGCCGTGACATTGCCGGTGGGTGTCTGAATGATTTCTGCGCCCACCCGTACATATTCAATTACTTTTAATGAGTCGTCCAGCGCTTCATTTTCCTGAGAAAAGTATCCCATTTTTACCGTCTGACCGATGACGAGACTCCCGCTGTCTGGCTCCAAGACGCCGTTAATTATCTTCATTAAAGTAGACTTTCCACAGCCATTGGCACCGACGATGCCAATGCGGTCATTGCGTAGGAAAATGTAGGAAAAGTCACGGATTAAGGTGTGGTCACCAAAGGATTTGGAAATTCCTTCCAACTCCACGGTGGTTCTTCCGAGACGAGATGCCACCGATGCCATTTCCAGCTTTTCGTCAATGGCTGGCGGTTGTACATCTTTCAATGCTTCATATCTTGCGATGTGGGCTTTCTGCTTGGTGGAGCGAGCTCTGGCACCACGCATCATCCACTGGATTTCCACACGCAACAGACTTTGGCGCTTGCGCTCTGTGGCAAGTTCCATTTCCCGACGTTCTTCCTTTAAGGCAAGATATCCGAGGTAACTGTCGGAATAACTATAGAGTTTTCCGCGTTCCAGTTCCACGATGCGTGTCACCACGCTGTCCAGAAAGTAGCGGTCATGGGTGATCATGACGAGAGCACCACGAAAGTTCTGGAGATATTGTTCCAGCCATTCCGCCATGGCACTGTCTAAGTGGTTGGTGGGCTCGTCCAGCACGAGGATGTCAGCACCGGAAAGCAAGGTGCGAACTAAGGCGATACGTTTTCGTTGACCACCGGATAATTGGTTGACGGGTTGAGAGAAGTCGAGGATACCCAGGCGAGTTAGCATATTTTTGGCCTCGGGTTCTTTCTCCCAACTTTCTTGTTCGGAACACCCGCTGAGGGCAGCCGTGATGACTGTGTCGTCCTCGGTGAACTCTGGTGTCTGTGGAAGGTAGCAAATGGTCAGGTTATTTCCCTTTACCACTGTTCCCTCGTCCGGAATGACGATGCCGGATATGATTTTTAAGAGCGTGGATTTGCCGGTGCCGTTGACACCGATGATGCCCACCTTTTCTCCTTCATTTAGGGAAAAGGAAACGTCATCAAATAAAAGACGCTCGGTATATGAATGAGTAATGTGTTCTGCAGTTAATAAGTTCATGGAAAGTCTCCTTTATTGAAAATTGTAACGACGATTCAGAGCTCCATCCCCCCTCATTCGCATTTTCGCACTCGTTATGAGTGCTCATTCGCTTTTACAAAGCTTAAATGCTCATGTGTGGGGGGTAACTCGATTCGAGTTACCCTATGATGAGGCAGATAAATTCGTACACATAAATGCTGCGAATTTATCTGTCTCATCACGGGAGCTCCGAATCGTTGCAAATCTTTTTACATTTTAACACACATTTTGTCGAAAGACTATCCGTTAGTAGTGGACTTTTGGAAAATTCTGTTATATAATCAATCTAATGTGACAAAAAAGGAGGATTATTATGTTTTATTCACCCAAACGAATGCTTGCATTGGCATTGGCAGTTGTGATGACCGTAACGAGTGTTGGTACATCCGCGCATGCTTATGAAGCAGAAAAAACAGATTATCTGTCGG
>JAZNJZ010000118.1:0-30615 GCA_045578325.1 Eubacterium sp. | reverse complement strand
CCGTTGGTACCGAAGTTGGTGTTGGAGCACTAGTTTGTGTGGGAGCACTAGTTTGTGTTGGTGTTGCCGTCGGTGCCGACGTTTGTGTTGGAACGATGGTGGGAGTTGCCGTTGGTACCGAAGTTGGTGTTGGTGGAATGGTTTGTATTGGTGCAACGGTTTGCGCTGGCGACAAAGTTGGCTCCGGGGTAGGGGTGGTGGCCAGCGATGCCAAGTCCTGAATGGCATTTTGAAGAGAATCCTCTAGGTTTAGGCGCGGCGAAGTGAAAGCGACACCAGCCTCATTGGTATAGGTAAAAGAGGAATTGCTCATATACAAATATTTTTTTGTGTCATTCAAAAGCTCTTCTCGTGTGTCGTATTCCTTATTGGCTTCCAAAAATCCCATTATGATAGCCGCACTTCCAGCTACCATTGGAGATGCCATGGAGGTTCCACTTTTGGCTTCGTACAAATTGTAGCGACTGGTGGAAAGAATGGATTCACCCGGGCAAATGATATTATAGTTGGCTGGATCGGTATCGTTCCAATTGGAGCCTGTCCATAAACCTCCTGTGGTAGCATTGCTTGCCATTACGCCTATAATGTAGGGATAGGAGGCTGGATAAAGAGGGGCGTTGGAGGATGCATTGGAACTGTTTCCGGCAGCAGCAACCAGCACACAAGACTTCGCGGCTTCTTCCAGTGCAGATGCAAAGGCATCGCTTTGTTTTGTGCTGCCGAAGGACATGTTGATTACATCTGCCCCGTTATCAACAGCATAGTTCACCGCTTCGATGCAGTTGGCGAAATGAAAGGAATTGCTGGCGGAACCAGCTTTTAGAATCATAATTTTGGTCTTGTAATTTACGCCTGCGTATCCCACGGAGTTAGAAGGATTCATGCCCACGATTCCACTCACATGAGTTCCGTGGCTGCTGTCGGAGTCATCTTCCGGAATATCGTATTTGGGAGGAGCTGTTCCTGATACGGGATCCACGGTAGGAAGACTGTCGAGATATTCACCTTTGTGAATTAAATCTAGTCCATACACATCATCCACATAACCGTTATTGTCATCGTCTACGTTTTCGATTCCATTTTTTTCTTTTATATTTATCCACAAGTTATCGGCAAGATCTTCATGGGAAAGTTCTGCGCCGGTATCGATAATCGCCACAACGGTTTCATTTACATCGTAACCAGACAAGGTGTCGGCGATGTTAGTTGCTCCAATTTCGGATAAGTGGTAAGGTGGCACTGTCTCTACAGATGGACTTTCTTCGGAGGCGAAGAAGATGCCGTCCGAGGTAGTTCCTTTGTCGTGGAGAGAGAGTGCTTGGAGGTCGGGGTTCGTTGGTTTCGTTGATGAGCATAGGGATCCGAGAGTGGGTCCCATGATAACGAGAGATAAAAGTATGTATAATAAATTCTTTTTCATGACATATCCTTTCTTTGAATTTTTGGAAAATTATCCTATCGATTTAATTATACTATAATCTTAATGGGTTTTCTATATATAAATGTGGATGTTTTAGCATCAAGCATATTCCAATTCCCTCCTGCATACAATGAATCAATTAGTATTCAGGGGGGAGTTTTTTGAAAACATATATTGAGCAGCGTGCCATCGAAATCGGAAATTACATCATTGAAAATGGAGCCACGGTACGCCAGACCGCGAAGCAATTTGGGGTGTCAAAGAGTACGGTACATAAGGATGTCACAGAACGCATGATGCAGATCAATCCGACCTTGGCCTCTCAAGCGCGAAAAATACTGGATATCAATAAAGCGGAGCGTCATATCCGAGGTGGCATGGCTACTAGAGAGAAATATTGTGGACAGGAACATTAAAAAGATATTGGCTAAGTGAAGAGGCTATAGATTTGATTTTTTAGGTCATTTTATAGCTTCTTTTTTATTAGTGTGATTGCACAAAATGTGATTTTGAAGAAAAGATATGAGACTTTATCTCAAATACCATATTGAAAAAACGGTGAAAAGGGTATAATATATAGAAAAGAGTAAAATTTGGAGGGCAAATATTATGTTATGCCAATTTACAGTAAAGAATTTTAAGAGTATACGTGAGGAAACAACCTTCGATATGCAGGCGACAGGTATTTCTGAACATGTGGATCGAGTTATCGAGGATAAGGATGGGGAAAGATACTTACCGGTGTCAGTTATCTATGGTCCAAACGGTGGTGGTAAATCCAATGTATTGAAAGCGCTGCACACGCTAGCGTTGAAAGTGTTACGTCCTTTGTATGCCATGGGAAATAATGAAGAACGTGCGATTCCAATGAAAAAAATGGTAATTGAACCCTTTGCTTTTTCGGAAAAAACAAAGGAAGAACCTACTGAGTTTGAAGTCTTTTTTCGAACCGAGTTAGCAGAGTATCGCTACATTTTGATTGTTAAGCGCGATATGGTTTTGTATGAGAGTTTAGATCGAATCAAGTTAGATACTGGTCGGAAATCCGCTCTCTTCCAGCGTGATGAAGATGGAATGGCTCTGAAAGGGGTGTTTTCCAAATTGAAAACCAGTGATGAATTGTCTGAAACGTTGCCATTGCTTTCTTATCTTGGAATCACATATCAGAAAAACGAAGTAGTAAAGGATGTTTTGGACTGGTTCGAGAACGGAATTGAGTTCATGAACTATGGAAATCCAATGCAGGAACTTCGGATGGCGATTGCAAATTCTGGGGCTGTAAAAGATTTGGTGCTACAGATGATCCAAGAGATGGATTTGGACATTGTAGATTTCCGCGTGGAGGAAAAGGAAGATAATCGGATTGAGGTTTTCACAAAGCACGTGGTGGATGACTATGAAGCGGAGCTGGATTTGTCGAATGAATCCAGTGGAACCAAGAAGCTGTTCGGTTTGCTTCCTTTTATAGCGGAAAGCTTGATTGATGGAACCACGTTGATTATTGATGAGCTGGATGCGAAAATACATCCGATTTTGTTGCGCCATATCATTATGATGTATAACGACATGGAAATTAACCGAAAGGGAGCCCAGCTGGTATTTACTTCCCACGATCTGTCCACCATGAATAGCGAAGTGTTCCGTAGGGATGAAATCTGGTTCGTGGCAAAGGGAAAAAGTCAAAATTCCAAATTGTATTCTCTCGTGGAGTTCAAAAATGACAAAGGAGAGTCTGTACGTAAAGATGCCAAGTTTGATAAACAGTATCTAGAGGGTAAATACGGGGCAGACCCATATCTCAAAAAGATTGTAGATTGGGGGAATGTCAATGCCTAAAAAAGCCAGAACACAATCATGGAAGAAAAAACGTCTTCAAGAACATCTGGAAAAGAAGGAATATCGTTATTACATTTTTTGCGAAGGACAGCAGACGGAACCGCGCTATTTTGAGGGATTCAAGAAATTAATTGAGGATAATCCGATTTATCGGGACATGGTATTGATTGAAATTGAACCTTGTCAGGCGGAAACCATGCGTGTCATCGGAATGGCAGAGCGATATGTCAAGAAAAACAAAATCAGCAAAGGGCAGATTTGGTGTGTCTACGATAAAGATAGTTTTCTTGCCAGTGATTTCAATGGAGTTGTGCAACGAGCAGAGCAGTTGAACAAGGAAAATCCAGAATTGCAATACCAGGCAGCATGGAGTAATGAATGTATTGAATTCTGGTTCATGTTACATTTCGCGTATTATACGTCTAACAATCATCGGACCGAGTATATATCTTTCTTGAACGATAAGTTCAGGGAACTTGGACTTGGTAAGTATCAGAAAAACATGAAAGAGATTTTTGATATTCTGCTGGAACAGGGAAATCCAAAGTTGGCAATTCGATATGCCAAGAGAATTGTTAAAGATGGAGAAGGTAAGACGCCAACGGAAATTGCCCCGGGAACGAAGGTGTATGAGTTGGTGGAGGAGCTGGCGAAGTATTTGCCGGGGGAGAAGAAAAGTAAATTTGCATAGGTTCTCCCTCGCTGTTCCCTTTCCCTATCACGGTACATAAGGATGTCACAGAGCGCATGATGCAGATTAATCCGACCTTAGCCTCTCAGGCGCGTAAAATACTGGATATCAACAAGTCAGAACGCCATATTCGAGGCGGTATGGCGACCAGAGAAAAATACAACCAACGTGTCCTTTTGAAAAAACGTAAATAACAGAAATATGTTTGATTAGATGCGGGAAAAATGATAAAATACAGACATAGAAAATGAACGTATGAAAAGGAGATGGAGGCATGGTTAAGGGACTTAAGAAATCTAAGAAACTTGAGAAAACTACAAAGCAGAAAAAACTTGAGGAAATGAAGTTGCAGGATAGGTTGCGATACGGATATTCCATGGTAATTCGATTGATGATTATCTCTGGTGTGCTTACCATTTTTGGCATCATCGCATTGTATATCAATATGAATAATTACGTAAATAAAGTGGAACGCGCAGGTACTGCAGTAAAGAATTGTCGAATTGATATTAATATTGCCGCCCGTAACATTCGCGAAATGTCCTTTAATAAGGATGTGGATTCCCACAAAGAGTACAAGAAAACGATAGAAAAGACACTCGGCGAAGTTGACGCTGAATTAAAAGCGTTAAAAGGAACAGGGCTGATTGATGATGAGTTGTATGGAAAATATCAGGTAGCGATTACGAATTGGAGATTTATTGGTTATAGTATTATGGATGAGATTGAGGCAGGGAATCTTGAAGTGGCGAGAGAACATATTTTGGATAAATGTGTTCCTGTGTTAAATGAAGTAGTTGCGCTGTCCAAGGAAATTGATACGTTGACGGATGAATTAAAAGAGGAAGCGCTTTTTCAGAGTGTAGGAGTTGCATTTGGTGGCGTTTTCATGAGTGTATTGTTTATCGTATTAGCATGTGTGCTTTCTTCAAGACTTGGAAAACGTGTGATTGTTTCTGTTATCGATCCGTTGCAGAAGATTGAAGAGACTGCTAAGGAACTGACACTTGGTAACTTGCATTGTAATTTGGATTATCACGCTGACGATGAGATTGGTAAAACGGCTCATGATTTGAGAAAAGCGATTCGCATCCTAAGTACATATATAGATGATATTGACCGAGTAATGAAACGATTCTCTCAAGGAGATTTTAATGTTCAGCCCGAGGTAGAGTGGCAGGGTGATTTTGTCGATATTTTAAATTCATTTATGGACTTTGAGAAGAATATGTCGATTATGATTAAAGACATTCATAGGGTGGCGGATCAGGTAACGGAAGGTGCCGGTCAAGTGTCTGCAAGTTCTATGGAGCTTGCCCAGGGGGCATCTGGTCAGGCGGCTGTTACAGAGGAACTTACGGCTACTTTGGATAATGTATCGGAGATGGTTCGTCAGAATGCTGAAAATGCAAAGATGATTAGCGTTGAGGTGGAAAAAGTTGGGGGCGAGATTGCAGATAGCAATAGCAAGATGCATGAAATGGTTGCATCCATGCAGGCTATCAGCGATGCGTCTAGTGAGATTGGTAGAATTATTGAAACCATTAATCAAATTGCAGCCCAGACCAACTTGTTGGCATTGAATGCGTCCATCGAAGCGGCGAGAGCTGGGGAAGCAGGAAGAGGGTTCGCGGTTGTTGCGGATCAGGTTTCTGTTTTGGCGGCGCAGAGTGCAGATGCTGTTCAGGAGTCTTCTGTATTGATTGAAGCATCCATTCAGAGAGTGAAACAAGGTATGGGAATTGCAAATGAGACAGCAGCGATGTTGGAGATGGCAGTGGAGAGCTCCAAAGAAATTACTCAAAAAGTGGGTAGGATTGCAGATGCATCCGAAGAGCAGGCGGAGGCGATTGATCAGATTCACCTGGGCGTGGCTGACATCAACGATGTGGTGCAGTCCAATTCGGCAACTTCGGAAGAATGTGCGGCAGCAAGTGAGGAAATGACTGGACAGGCAGAAAACCTTGAAGAAATGATTGGACGATTTAAGGTGGCAGATTTTGAGTAATTAAATAACGTAAGATAAATATTCGGGCGGCACCAATGGGTGCCGCCCGAATATTTATTGGGTGCGCCTAGCAGCGCATGTCAAGAATTACAAGTTAAAATACTTGTCAAACTCTGCCGGGTGCGGAATCTTAGCAAGTTCTGCACATTCTTTTCGCTTATTGGCGATAAAGTTCTTTAACAACTGTTCTGGGAACACGCCACCAGCGGTAAGGTAATCGTGGTCTGCTTCCAGTGCGTCAAGAGCGGCATCCAACGTGGTAGGAAGAGAAGAAAGTTTTGCTTTTTCCTCATCCGACAAAGAATAAAGATTCATATCATATGGACCCCATCCGTTGGCGTGTGGATCGATTTTATTTTTCACACCGTCCAAACCAGCCATAAGGATAGCCGCATAACACAAATATGGATTGCAGGTCGCATCCGGGTTACGAAGCTCAAAACGACGCATCTTAGGTGTTTTTGCGTAGGCTGGGATACGAATGACTGCGCTACGGTTGGATGTTGCATAACCGACAGTAACCGGCGCCTCAAATCCTGGAACCAGTCGTTTGAAGGAGTTTGTGCTAGGGTTTGTAAGGGCACAAAGAGAAGAAATGTGCTTCAACAAGCCGCCCATAAAGTAGTGAGCGGTTTCGCTCAAATGGGAGTAGCCATTGTCATCCGAGAATACAGGCTCTCCGTCCTTCAAAAGAAGCATATGTACGTGCATACCATTTCCTGCCTCTCCGTATACCGGCTTTGGCATAAAGGTTGCAGTCTTTCCGTATTTCAATGCGGTGTTGTGGATGATGTACTTGATGGTCATGGTGTTGTCTGCCATTTTGGACATCTGTCCCAACATCGGTTCGATTTCAAACTGTCCTGCAGCGCCTACTTCCGGATGATGATATTTAATTGGAATACCCGCTTTTTGCATTTCCAGACACATTTCAGAACGACATTCATAAGAAGTGTCAAATGGTTTGGCAACATGATACGCCTTTTGGTGTGGAACGATACGACCGCTGCCTTCCACATTGCTGTTCCAATAAGCCTGAGAAGCGTCTACCGACATGGCGATTTCCTCTGGGCGTACCGTCCAGCCTACGTTGTCAAAAAGATGAAATTCAAATTCAGGAAGAATCAACATGGTGTCAGCAATCCCTGTGTCCTTCATGTATTGCTCAGCTGCATTGACGATGTTACGTGGATATTGATCCAGAGGTCGATTTTCTGGATAATCAATAATCATTGCATTACCCGTGATGGATAAGGTAGGGATTTCGCAAAATGGATCAATCAATGCGGTTTCCAGATCTGGGATAAATACCATGTCACTCTTTTCCACAACAGCATATCCGTAGTTGGAAGCGTCAAAGCCGATTCCTTCTTTTACCGTGCTTTCGGAAAACTGTTCTGCTGGAATTGTCACATGACGATACTGACCATTGATATCTACGATTTTGAAATCAATCATCTGAATGTCATTTTCCTTGATAAAAGTCATAAGTTCCTGTGCTGTTTTTGCCATTTTTTTATACCTCCAATACAAAATTTCTTACTTATAAGCATACCCGAAAGTTGGCAAAAAAGCAACCGATACCAGCCTTGTTTTTTGTCGAAAAAAGTGGTATGATAGAAGTTATCAATATGTATGTTTTAAAAACAAAAAAACTATATAAAAGGAGGGGGATTTACTTGGGAAATTCAACCTTTAAAGGGGGGACACATCCATACGAAGGAAAGGAACTCAGTATGGATTTTCCGATTAAGTCGTTGATGCCAAAAGAGGAATTGGTTTTTTCTATGAGTCAGCACATCGGAGCCCCTGCAACACCAGTGGTATCCGTGGGGGATACTGTGAAGATGGGACAGATCATAGGAGAGGCCAGTGGTTTTGTTTCCGCAAATGTTTTAAGTTCTGTTTCTGGAACGGTAAAAAAGATTGAGCCAAGATTGATACCGCTTGGTTCTAAGGCGACTTGTGTAATCATTGAAAATGATGGGGAGTACACGCCGGTGGAAGGATTGGGAGAAGAACGCGACTATACGACTCTTTCCAAGGATGAGATTCGTCAGATTATCAAAGATGCCGGAATTGTCGGCATGGGAGGTGCGGGATTCCCGACCCATGTAAAAGTGACGCCGAAAAATGAGGATGAGATTGACTATGTCATCATCAATGGTGCGGAGTGTGAGCCGTATATTACATCCGACTATCGATTGATGTTAGAAAAGCCAGAAGAGCTTATCATGGGCTTGAAGGTGCTTCTTCGTTTGTTTGACAATGCGCAGGGTGTTATTGCCATCGAGGATAATAAACCGGAGGCCATTGCGAAGCTTACCTACCTGACCCAGGATGATCCGAGACTTTCTGTGAAAACACTGAAAACAAAATATCCACAAGGTGCGGAACGTCAGGTGATTTATGTCACTACAGGACGTAAAATTTATTCGAAAAAACTTCCGGCAGATGCGGGATGCGTGGTAAATAATGTACAGACAGTGCTTGCAGTATACAACGCAGTGTGCAAATCCACACCGTCTATGAGTTGTGTTATGACGCTGTCGGGTGATGCTATGGCAGAACCATGCAACTACGAAGTGAAATTTGGTATGAGTCATGCGGAGCTTTTGGAAGAGGCTGGTGGTCTTGTAGAAGGCGGTGCAGAGAAGATCATTTCCGGTGGTCCGATGATGGGATTTGCTATGTATGATATGAACGTGCCAATCATGAAGACCAGTTCTTCGATTCTTGCCATGTCTAAGGATGAAGCGGCGGCATGCGAACCAACCAACTGTATTCGTTGCGGACGTTGCGCTACCGTGTGTCCAAGTCATTTGGTTCCACAGAAAATGGCGGAGGCAGCAGAGCGTTCTGACCTTGCACTTTTTGAAAAACTGAACGGTATGGAATGTTATGAGTGTGGAAGTTGTACCTATGTTTGTCCGGCAAAGAGACGACTGACACAGGCATTTAAGCAGGCGAGAAGAGCAGTGATGGATAACGCTCGCAAAAAATAAGAAGAAGGATGGAGGATAAACATGGATAAATTATTGAATGTATCATCATCTCCTCATGTCCGTGATAAGTCATCGACAAAATCCATCATGAGAGATGTTGTGATTGCGCTGATTCCTACGACTTTGGTCGGTATCGGGAATTTCGGTGTACGAGCATTACTTGTAATATTAACAACATGTGTGAGTGCGGTTCTGGCAGAATATGTGTGGCAGAAGTGCATGAAACAACCAATTACAACCTATGATTACAGTGCCCTTTTGACGGGACTTTTGCTGGCACTGAACCTTCCGGCTACACTTCCGCTATGGATGTGTGTCATCGGCGGTGTATTTGCAATTATTATTGTAAAGCAGTTGTTTGGTGGACTGGGCCAGAACTTTATGAACCCTGCGTTGGGAGCAAGATGTTTCCTTATGCTCTCCTTTAGTAGCGCTATGACAAATAGTTTTGTAATACCAAAAGGAAGCGCATGGTTTGGTGGTTATCAGGCGACATTGGATGCGGTTTCTAGCGCGACACCATTGATGCAGGTAAAGGAAGCAACTTGCATGAATGATCTGGTGCAGGGCGGTGTAAGTCTAAAAGACATGTTCCTCGGAACTACTTGGGGAACCATTGGAGAGACTTCTGCTCTTGCTATCTTGATCGGTGGTGTCTACCTGATTGCAAAGAAAATCATCGACTGGAAGATTCCGGTGATTTATATTTTGACATTTGTTGTATTTAACTTTATTTATGTATGTGCAGCAGACGGTGCGTACATGCCGATTTTCTATGAAGTATGTGGTGGTGGTTTGTTGCTTGGCGCATTCTTTATGGCGACGGATTATGTTACAAGTCCGATTACCAGCAAAGGAAAAATCGTCTATGCTGTTTTGCTTGGTTTGCTTACCGGCTTGTTCCGTTTCTTCGGAGAGTCCGCAGAAGGTGTGTCCTTTGCTATTATCATCGGAAACCTTTGCGTACCATTGATTGAGCAGTATACCATTCCAAAAGCATTTGGAAAGGAGGGCAAAGCCAATGAGTAATGAAAAGAAAGAACGCTCCTTTGTCATAGATGCCATTATCTTGTGCGTGATTACGCTGGTGCTTGGTGGCATTCTTGCTGGTGTTTATACCATTACTAAAGAGCCGATTGCTAAGACGCAGGAAGGCATCGATAGTGCAGCGTGTGAAAATGTGCTGGTTTCTGTAAAAGAAGCAGCAAAGCAGGTTGGGTACGAAGTGACTTTGGCGGAGGCAGAGTCTGGAACCGTAGAACAGGTAAATGAGTTTTTGCAGAAACATGAATTGAACAAATCCATTGCAGATGGAGAAGTGGCAGAAGAGACAGCGGAGTCCTATTCCAAGTATGTAGAAGTTTCTACTGTCAAGAAAATTCAGCTTAGTGGTGCCGATGCTGGTTACGTATTTATCGCGGATGCCAAGAAGGGTTATGCGGGAAGCATTTCTTTTGTAATGGGTGTGTGCAGTGGCGTGGTAACGGGAATTGAGATTACCAACCAGTCTGAGACAGCAGGTCTTGGAGCGAACTGTGAAAGCGATGAGTTCAAGTCTAAGTTTGACTTCGACAATGGTATTCAGTATCCGTCCGATGATAGCTATGCGATGTATTATAAGGCGGGTACAACACCAAAAGATTCCCAAGGACAGATTGAGGCAATGTCTGGTGCAACCGTTACCACTCGTGCTATTACCAATGCGGTAAAGGGACTCTTATTATATGACAAATCGTTAAGGGGGGCTAGATGATGAATAAATATGTAGAACGACTTCACAATGGTATTATCAAAGAGAACCCTACTTTTGTCATGATGCTTGGTATGTGTCCGACCCTTGCGGTAACATCCAGCGCAATCAATGCCATTGGTATGGGATTGTCCACAACGGCAGTATTGATTTTGTCTAATATGCTGATTTCGGCACTGCGAAAAGTGATTCCGGATCGTGTGCGTATTCCGGCGTTTATTGTAGTAGTTGCGTCTTTCGTAACGATTGTAGAACTTTTGCTGAAAGCATATTTGCCAGCGTTAAATAACTCTCTCGGTGTATATATTCCGTTGATCGTAGTAAACTGTATCATCCTTGGTCGTGCAGAGGCATATGCATCTCAGAATCCAGTGATTCTCTCTGCTCTTGACGGCGTGGGTATGGGCCTTGGATTTACGGTTGGTCTTACGTTGATTGGTATCTTCCGTGAGATCCTCGGAAGTGGTGCGGTATTTGGCTTCCAGTTTATTCCGGAGCAATTTCATATCGCTATGTTTGTCATGGCGCCAGGTGCGTTTTTCGTACTTGCTGGTCTGACAGCGATTCAGAACAAGTTGAAGATGCCATGTGCAACCAATACACCAGAGGCGGAAGCGGCAGCTTGTACAGGAAATTGTGCATCTTGTGGATCCCAGTCTGGCGTATGTGGTGGTACACCAGTTGAAAGTGAAGAAAAAGAAATCGCTGAGACAGACGCGGAGGCAGATGTTGCAGCAGGAGAGGAGGAAGAATAAATGAGTATTTTTACAATCCTTTTTACAGCTGCTCTCGTAAATAACTTCGTACTGAGCCAGTTTATGGGTATCTGTCCGTTCCTCGGTGTAAGTAAGAAGGTAGAAACAGCAGCAGGTATGGGTGGTGCGGTTCTTTTCGTAATCACCATTGCATCCCTTTGTACTAGTTTGTTATACAATTATCTGCTGGTGCCATTTGAACTGGAATATTTAAATACAATTGTATTCATTCTTGTGATTGCGGCACTTGTACAGTTCGTAGAGATGGTATTGAAGAAAATGATGCCAGCGCTTTACAAATCCTTGGGTGTATACCTTCCGTTGATCACAACCAACTGTGCGGTTCTCGGTGTGGCGCTTCTTAGTGTTCAGAACGAGTACAACGTGTTGGAAAGTGTTATGAACGGAGTTGGTGCATCGGTCGGATTCTTTATCGCTATTGTTTTGATGGCAGGAATTCGTGAGAAACTTGAGAACAGTAATATTCCAGAGGCTTTCAAAGGCACTCCAATCGTACTCATTACCGCAGGGTTAATGGCGATTGCGTTCTGTGGCTTTGGTGGCGTTAGTTTTTAAGAGAAGGAGGTCACTTGTATGAATACGATTATTATTTCAGTGGTGGTCCTTGGAGTACTTGGCATCGCCATCGGTCTTCTTCTTGGTGTAGCAGGTAAGTTTTTCGCTGTGGAGACAGACGAGCGTGTGGAGCAGGTTCGTGAGTGTCTTCCAGGTAATAACTGTGGTGGTTGTGGTTTCCCAGGTTGTGACGGCTTGGCAGAGGCAATCGTGGCAGGTGAGGCAGAAGTGAATGCTTGTCCGGTGGGTGGAGCTCCTGTAGCAGAGAAAATCGGTACTATCCTTGGCGTGGAGGCTGGGGCTGGTGTGAAAATGGTGGCTCGCGTTCGCTGTGCGGGTACTTGTGAACAGGCTACGATTCAGTACAACTATAATGGAGCGCAGGATTGCCGCCAGGCAGTGATGGTTCCAGGACGTGGCGATAAGGCCTGCGATTATGGTTGCTTGGGACTTGGTTCCTGTGTGGCTGCATGTCAGTTTGGCGCCCTGTCCATCAAGGATGGCATTGCTCTTGTGGATAAAGAAAAATGTGTTGCTTGTGGCAAATGTGTGGATACATGTCCAAATCATGTAATTTCTTTGGAACCATACGAGACACCATATCAGGTGCAGTGTAATTCCAAGGACAAAGGTAAGGACGTTATGAGCGTATGTAAAGCGGGATGTATTGGCTGTGGACTTTGCGTGAAACAGTGCGAGTTTGGAGCGATTACATTGGAGAACAATCTTGCAACCATTGATGCTGAGAAGTGCCAGGGATGTGGCAAGTGTGCGGAGAAATGTCCGAAGAAGATTATTTTGTCTGTTTAATAGAATTGCGACATACTTCATGAAATTTACTAAGAAACGCGCTTGCGCTCGACAAAGCACGCAACGGTATCGAAACATACAGTACATGTTTCTGATGCCAGCGGCTTTGTAAGGTTTCTTGTGTAAAGTTCATGAAGTAATGTCGTATTTTGCGTTAAGCAGAGCAAAATAGTGGCGATGGCAGCTCCGCGCAAAGATGGTAGTTCCGTGCCAAGGGGAAGTTTGACGCAATGGAGTGTGAAAGGGAAATGGGAGCATGAAATGAAATAAGATAAGGATATTATGATGAGAGAGAAAATTTTTGAAGTTATTGATATTGAGGATCCGGAGCGGAAGGCGAATTCGTACTATGATGAGTTCATGGTGGTTTGCATTGTCTTGAGTTTGGTTCCGTTGTGTTTTAAAGAGACAAATTTGGGGTTTATATGGATTGAGCGTGTAACGACAGCGATTTTCGTTTTGGATTATATTGTGCGGTGGGCGACAGCGGATTTGAAATTTCCAGGAAAGAAACTGGTTGCGTTTATCCGGTATCCCTTTACCATATTTGCTATTGTGGATTTGGTTTCGATTTTGCCGTCCCTTAGTCTGCTGGGACCTGGATTTAAAATGTTGCGATTGTTTCGCTTGGGGAAAGCCTTTCGGGCGCTGCGATTGCTTCGGTATTCCAAGAGTTTTGAATTGATAACCCGTGCTATTAGACGCGAAAAGGAGGCCCTTGGGGCAGTGTGCGTCTTGGCAGGCGGGTACATATTATTGTCGGCATTGATTGTGTTTCAGGTGGAACCGGATAGCTTTGGCTCATTTTTTGATGCCGTATACTGGGCTGTTGTAACCTTAACAACGGTGGGATACGGAGACCTCTACCCGGTCAGTGATGTGGGAAGAGTCGTAGGAATGATATCGTCTTTTGTAGGGATTGCCATTGTGGCGTTGCCTACGGGTATTATTACAGCGGGCTACATGCATGAATTAAGTAAAGAACGATTTGAAAAGGATGAGGACTGATGGCGGAGTCATTGCACTTGTGTGATGGCTCTTTTTATTTACAATGTTGAATTCTTCTTTGCTTTATGCTAAAATTGTAATCGAAATTGTGTACGAGAAACACCACGAAAGGACCCAGAACCATGTTGTATTTGTCGGAATATCCATTGGCAACATCGAAGGAAAATAAAGAGACGGAACATGCGCTTGGGAGAAGCCTGTTGCATCATGGACTAGAGTTGGAATATGGGGATACATGGGATGTGTGTGAAGCGGAAGGTGGCAAGCCGTATTTGAAGGATGCAGAGCATGTACATTTTAATATCAGTCATACAAAAGGTTTGGTGGTATGCGGGATATCGGATCGGGAAATTGGTGTAGACGTGGAGCGTATTCGGGAGTTCAAAGAAGCGATATTGCGGAAAGCCTGTGCGCCGCAAGAACAAGAATACGTCATGGCGGCAAATGGGTTGGAGCGTGCAGAGCGTTTTTTTCGACTTTGGACATTAAAAGAAAGTTACATCAAGGCCATCGGGAAGGGGCTTGCTTTTCCGTTGGATCAGATTTCTTTTTCATTCGAAGGGGATGAAATTCGAGCCAGTATTCCGGGGTGGCGATATGAGCAGTTTCAATATGGAGAACAGTATATCGTATCTGTGTGTCGGGCGAAAGCGGAACGTCCGTAAAAAGGAATGAAATACAAAAAGGGAAATGAGAAGTGAAAGGAAAGAATGCACATGAAAAAGAAATGGACAATCATTGCAATTATTGCAGCGATACTTATTATATTGGCGGGAACCGGGATTTTGATTTTTAAGAAATTTGCACCAAGTTTCACGCAAAGAACCATGAGTGAGCAATATAAGGAATTGGGAAAAGATGAGGCTATGCTTATTGTCAATGGTTTCCCCTCTGAAGAGAAGGGAAAGGTTCTCAATGGCAGCATGTATGTGCCGGTGAAATTGGCTACCGACCTTATGAATGAACGAATTTACTGGGATGCCCAAGAAGGAGTTTTGTCTTTGGCTACCGTCCAAGGGTTGATTACGGTAAACGGTGACGGAAGCACCAGCTACACGTTGGGAAAAGAAGTGTTGGAAGCAAAAAATCAGGTATTGTACCAGGATGGCGACGTCATGTGGATTTCCATGGATTTTGTGGAGCAGTATTCGCGAATTGAGTACGAGGCGAAAAAAGAGCCAAATCGTATTTTGGTAAAGACGGATTTTGATTCTACACGAACCTTTGCGAAGTTAGCAGACGATGTACGACTTCGCGTGGGTCCAAACAAAAAGTACGATTACCTGTTGGAGCTGTCGAAGGACACCGAAGTGTTGGTGGATACGAAAGCCAGACAGGAAAATGAATATCAAAAAATTCTTACCCTGGACGGTATCGAAGGATATGTGCCAGTGGAATATCTTGCGGAAACCACAGAAAAACCATGGAAAACAGAGAAGAAGATAGAAGTATTTCCACGGTTGAAAGAAGAGAAAGAGACCATTTGCCTTGGGTGGCACCAGATGATGAGTGTGGTGGGGAGCGCCGAATTAGAGGCAAAAGTAGCCAATGCAAAAAGCTTAAATGTAATCTCTCCAACCTGGTTTGCGTTAAGTGATAACAAAGGAAACTTTACATCCATTGCAAGCTCAGAGTATGTGGCAGCAGCTCATGCAAGAGGCTTAAAAGTTTGGGGGCTGATTAATGATTTTGATACTAAGATTTCCTTAAAGAAGGTATTGGGACGCACATCCAATCGTACCAATCTTGTTAACAATCTTGTGACCACAGCCATCAAGTACAATCTTGATGGAATCAATATAGACTTTGAAAAGATTACCAAGGAAACGGCGCCAGCGTATTTGCAGTTCTTGCGTGAACTTGTTCTTCGTTGTCATGCCAATGATATTACGGTGTCTGTGGATGACTATTTGCCAACAGAAGTCTCTTCCTTCTATAACTGGAGCGAGCAGGGACGAGTGGTGGATTATGTGATTTTCATGGCCTACGACGAGCATTATGCGGGAAGCAAAGAAAGTGGTTCGGTATCCTCCTTGCCATTTGTGGAGAAAGGCGTAACGCTTGGGTTAGAACACATTCCTGCAGAACGCGTTGTTGTGGCGTTGCCATATTATACTCGTCTTTGGAAAGAAACCAAGGTGAAGGGGAAGAAGCAAGTTTCTTCTAGTGCCTATGGTATGAGTACGGCAGAAAGTGTGCTTCAGTCAAATGGTGCAACGGCTAAGTGGGATGATGCTACAAGCCAGTACTATGCAGAGTTTAAAAGCGATGGAGCTACCTACAAAATCTGGTTAGAAGAAGAAACTTCACTGGATAAAAAATTGAAAGTTGTCTTTGATAAAAAAGTGGCAGGAGTAGCGTTCTGGAAACTAGGTTTTGAGCGCCCTGCGACATGGACAACAGTAGAGAAATATGTAAAAAAATAAGGTATATACAATATGTCCACTCCGTACATTAGTAATAAGTGATGTGCGGAGTGGATTTTTTATGAAAAAAGACAATAGAAAGTGGAAAGTATGGTTGGTCGCAATGGTTGCAGTGGCGGTGGTGGTTGCAACGGCAATTCATGTGGAGGATCTATGGGTGATGAATATAACGAAAAAAGGCACGAAAGCGTTGGTGGTCATTGATGCCGGCCATGGAGGGTTTGACCCGGGAAAAGTCGGGGTGGCAGGGGCGTTGGAGAAAGATATAAATCTTGGGATTGCGCGTAAGTTAAAAAAGGTACTAGAAGACAGCGGTTACCAAGTGGCGATGACGAGAGAAGATGACCGGGCCCTCAACGACGAGAATGCGTCGGGAAAGAAAATGTCCGACTTAAAAAAGCGTGTTGCCATCATCAATGAAAAGAAGCCTGCTGTGGCAGTGAGTATTCATCAAAATAGTTATTCGGCAGATACCAAGGGTGCCCAGGTGTTTTACTATCAAGGGTCAGAAGAAAGTCATGCCTTTGCCACTGCGTTACAGGATACGATGAGAGAAGAGTTGGCGGATGGGAATCATCGTGTGGAAAAAGGAAATGATAGTTATTATATGTTGAAAAAAACAGAAGGAATCTTTGCTATTGTGGAGTGTGGATTCCTATCAAACCCAGAGGAAGAGGCGCTTTTGCAAACCGACAAATATCAGCAAAAACTGGCAGAGGCCATCGCAGAGGGAATTGAAAATTTCTTGTATAAGAAGTGAAAATGTGATAAAATTATGATATCTGTTTAGTATACGGAGAAATGTGGAAAAATATGATGAATACAAAATTTATTAACTGGAATTCTGAGGGTGGATTTCGGGAGGATGAGTTGAGGGAAGCAGCAAACGTGATAAAAGAAGGCGGCTTGGTAGCATTCCCTACAGAGACAGTGTATGGATTGGGTGGAAACGGACTTCGAAAAGAAGCGGCAGAAAAAATATATGCAGCCAAAGGACGTCCTTCGGACAATCCGCTGATTCTTCATATCGGTGAGATGGCACAACTGACGCCGATTGTAAAGGAGATTCCAGAGGCGGCGAAGAAGTTGGCGGAAGTCTTTTGGCCAGGGCCATTGACCATGGTTTTTCAAAAGGCGGAGTGCGTTCCTTATGAGACTACAGGTGGCTTAGATACAGTGGCAGTGCGGATGCCAGAACATGAAGGTGCCCTTGCTTTCTTGCGAGAAGCACAGGTGCCTGTGGCGGCGCCAAGTGCCAACACATCGGGGCGTCCAAGTCCGACATTAGCGCAACATGTAAAAGAGGATTTGGATGGAAAAATTGATATGATCATTGACGGGGGCGCTGTTGGAATTGGCTTTGAGTCTACTATCGTGGATATGACAGAAGAAATTCCGGTGATTTTGCGTCCGGGATATATCACGCGAGACATGCTTTCAGAAGTAATCGGTGAAGTGGTGATGGATCCGGCATTGATGTCTGTAAAGGCAGATGTGGCGCCGAAAGCTCCGGGGATGAAATACCGGCACTATGCACCAAAGGCAGAGATGACAGTGTTTCGCGGAGATGAGGAAAAGGTGAGCGCTCATATTAATGAGTTGGTGAGTTCTTATCTAGAAACGGGCCAATATTCTGCGGAAGAAATCGGAATCCTTGCCACGGAAGAATCCGCGGAAAGATATCCGGTGGGGCAGGTGATAACGGTTGGTTCGCGAAGAGAAGATACCACTGGAAAATATTTGTATGGTGCACTACGTCAGTTTGATGAATGCGCAGTAAAGATGATATTATCGGAAAGCTTTTATGACTCGAAGAAAAATGAGGCGATTATGAATCGACTCTTGAAGGCGGCAGGACAACGCGTGGTGGATGTGTGAATGAGCTGATTCGACTGAAACAACAGGAGGATTCGGATGGATTATAATAAAGTAATATTTGTAAGCAAAGAGAACCTTACTCTTAGCCCACTAGCGGAGTGGTTGTTTAAAAGCATACTGATGGACAAGGAAAAAGAAGTTGTGTCCCGCGGTTTGGTGGTTTTATTTCCGGAGCCACGTAACATGAAGGTCACGCATGTTCTTATGAATCACTCCATTCCTTGCGAGGAGCAGGTTTCTCAGGAGTTTTCTGCAGAGGAAGTAACAGAGCAGACTGTTGTTATTACAATGAACTTTGCGGAAAAGGTAAAGGTGCTTGAAGAATTTGGTGTGGAGAATAACGTATTTACGGTGCACGAATTAGCAGAGGAAGAGGGGGAACTTTTCCCACCTCACGGCGAAGAAAGTGTCTATGAAGCAAGTTATGTGGAGATGAAAGATTTGCTTTACAAAATAAAGAAAAAACTAGAGTGGAGGTAACGATATGATAGCATTGGGAAGTGACCAGGCAGGTTACGAATTAAAACAAGAAATCATTAAATATCTGGAAGAAAAGGGGCTGGAATATAAGGATTATGGCAGTTACAATGCAGATCCTGTGGACTATCCGGTATATGGTAAAAAAGTAGCTCACGCGGTGGCAGATGGGGAGTGTGAAAAAGGAATCCTAATCTGTGGAACGGGAATCGGTATTTCCATCGCGGCGAATAAAGTAAAGGGAGTACGTGCGGCATTGTGTAGCGATTGCTTTAGCGCAGAGGCAACGAGACTTCACAACGATGCTAACATTGTGGCGTTTGGTGCACGAGTAGTAGGTGCCGGACTTGCGGTAAAGATTGTCGATACATTTTTGAATACCGAATTTTCAGGGGCTGAGCGTCATGCAAGACGTGTGGCCATGTTAGAAAATGAATAGATACGAAAATGTAAGGAAGAGAGGAACATACAATGCTAGGTTTTATTGGATGCGGCAATATGGCGCAGGCAATGTTAAAAGGAATTACGGGAAAGAAGTTGTATGCCCCAAGTGAGATTATGGCGGCGGATCATAGTGAGCAGGCGCTGGAGACAGCGAAGGCGAACTTGGGGATCCAAGTTACGACGGACAACTGTGAAGTGGCAAGCCAGGCGGATGTGCTTGTGTTGGCAGTGAAACCATTTCACTTCGAGACAGTGATTACAGAGATTCGTGATGTGGTGAAGCCAGAAACGTTGATTATTTCCATTGCGGCTGGTCAAACCATTGCGAATATTGAAGGTCTTTTTGGTAAGAATATCAAATTAGTACGAAGTATGCCAAATACACCAGCTCTTGTGCTGGAAGGAGCGGCAGGTGTCTGCTTTAATGCTGAGGTATCCGAGGACGAGAAAAAGACAGCCATGGCGTTGTTCTCCAGTTTTGGAATTGCTCATGAGGTGTCAGAGTCCCTTATCGATACGGTGGTTGGTGTTAGCGGAAGCTCCCCAGCGTATGTGTTTATGTTTATTGAAGCCATGGCAGATGCCGCAGTGGCAGATGGTATGCCAAGAGCGCAGGCATATGAATTGGCAGCTCAGGCGGTGCTGGGAAGTGCGAAAATGGTTTTGGAAACCGGAAAACATCCGGGCGAGTTAAAGGACATGGTTTGCTCACCGGCAGGAACTACCATTGAGGCGGTTCGTGTGCTTGAAAAGGAAGGATTCCGCAGTGCTGTTATTGAAGCACAGAAAGCATGTGTGAAACGAGCAAAAGAGATGTAGTGTACTACAGCGAATAACAAAAATAATAGAAAGTTCGATTATGAGAAAGAGAGACGAAAAAAAAGAGAGAAAAGAGATTTTTAATGCGTTAGCCATGGTGATGCAGATTGGCTTATCCATGATGACGTGTATGGGAATTAGTTTTGCCATTGGTTATTATTTGGATCAAGCGCTAGGAACGAAGTTCTGGGTGATGATTATGCTCGTTATCGGAATTATGGCATCCATACGAAGTCTTTTTATCTTGACGGGAAAGATTGTTTCTACGGAAGATGACCAGAAACGGGCACAAGAGGAGGATGACCATGAAGGAAGCAAAAAAGACGCTCCGTAGAGTGATTCTTTTGATCTGGAGTTTGACGGCGCTTGGTATAATTGCAGGAATTGTTGCACGAATGTTTATAACATTTTCGCTTCTGGCGTATGTGCTAGGACTTGTGTTGGGAAGTGGCATGTCAACGGCGCTGATGTTGCATCGGTTTTCTTCCATTGACTTGGAACTGGATCTGGAGGAAAAAAGTGCCACCAATCATTCAAAGGCAATGGCGACTTTACGAACACTTCTTTCCTTGGCAGCGCTTATCGTAGCTTTTCGCTTTCCGCATCTTTTTATGCCGATTATGGTGTTTGTGGGACTTTTTATTACAAAGGTGGCCGCTCTTTTGTATCCGGTATTTTTTCGGGAAGAAGACGACCTATCTGCACAATAAGTTTCTTCGACAGATACTAACTGTCTGATGATAAAATTTTAAGGCGATTTGCCTTGGAAAGGAGAAAACAATTGGGTGACAATAAAGTAGACTTTTATATACATGGCTACAAAGAAGTCCATATAGGTGATTTTTCCTTTTGGATTACGACCAGTCATGTGTGTCTGGCAATTGTCATGGTGGTGCTGATTGCATTTGCCATTGTGGCAAACCGGGCGATTAAGAAGGCGGATTACCGCAAGGCGCCGACCGGATTTCTCAATGTGTTGGAACTCTTGGTGGAGATGTTAGACAAGATGGTGCTGGACAACATGGGAAAAACGCTGGCACCAAAGTTCAGGAATTATCTTGGTTCCGTATTTTTGCTGATTATCACCTGTAACCTGTCGGGACTTTTTGGTCTGAGACCACCAACGGCAGATTTTGGTGTAACGTTTCCATTGGCACTGATTACATTCTTTATGATTCAGTATCAAGGATTTAAGTGGCAGGGAATGGACAAGATCAAAGGATTGTTTGAACCGATTTTTGTGTTCTTGCCGGTGAATATCATCAGTGAGTTCGCAACCCCGGTTTCAATGTCATTGCGTTTGTTCGCCAATATTTTGTCGGGAACGATGATGACGGCATTGATATACGGATTATTGCCAAGGGTGGCGACTTTTGTCTGGCCGGCGGCATTGCATGCATATCTGGATGTGTTCTCCGGATGTTTGCAGGCGTATGTATTTACCATGCTGACGATGGTGTTTATCTCCAACGCAGCTGGGGACAAGGCACAGGAGTAATTGTGTGCAGAGTGCGGGGAGGGCGGATGCCCAATTCCTGGGCTTGACAGGGAATGTAAAGCATTTCTTGGGAAATAGAAAAAATAATGTAGAAAATATTTTATGAAAATCAAGGAGGAATTTACTATGAACATTTCAGGAGCAGATTTGATTAGTGCAGCTTCCGCAATCGGAGCAGGTTTGGCAGTTATCGCAGGTATCGGACCTGGTGTAGGTCAGGGTATTGCAGCTGGTTACGGTGCGTCTGCAGTAGGACGTAATCCAGGAGCAAAAGGAAGTATCATGTCTACCATGCTTTTGGGACAGGCAGTAGCCGAGACAACCGGTTTGTATGGTCTTGCTGTTGCGATTATTCTGTTGTTTGCAAACCCATTCCTTGGATAAGTTTTCATTTTATAGAAAAAATATGGGTTATGCACAGAAGATTGTGCAGGAAAGGTGAAATGACATGGGAGATAAAATTTTCGGACTGGATTCGCAGTTGTTTGCGGATATAGGAATTACGATGATTGCCATGTTGGTATTGTTTATTCTTCTTTCATATCTTCTTTTCAATCCAGCAAGAGCCTTGATGAAAAAGCGTCAGGAGTATATCCAGGGGCAGCTTGATGAGGCGGCGCAGGCGCAGTCAGAGGCGATGGAGATGAAGTCGCAGTACGATGAAAAACTCTCCAAAGTCGATGCAGAAGCATCCGAACTTTTGGCAGATGCGCGTCGAAAAGCATTGGATAAGGAAAAGGAAATTGTGGAAAAAGCATCCGAAGAGGCGCATTTGATTAAAGTACGTGCCGAGAAGGAAGTGGAGCTTGAAAAAGATAAAGTCCGCGATGAGATGAAACAGGAAATGGTTCAGGTGGCATCGGCCATGGCGGGCAGATTTGTAGCCGCTTCTATGGATGAAGATAAACAAGCGCAGCTCATTGACGAAACATTAAAGGAAATGGGTGATGATACATGGCAAAATTAGTTTCAAAAGTATATGGAGATGCTTTGTTTTCTGTGGCACTAGAAGAAAATCGCCTGGATGAAATCTGGGAAGAAGTAAAGGTGTTGCAGGATTCGTTGATGGAGAATAAAGAATTTATCGATGTTATGGCACATCCGGAAATGACGCGGGAAAAAGGATTGGCTCTTATTCATGAGGCATTTGAAGATAAGTTGTCGGATGTGATGATGGGATTTCTAGAAGTTCTTGTGAAGAAGGGACGTTTCAGTGAAATTGTATCGGTATTGGAGCATTTTCAGAATGAAACCAAAGAATATAAACGAATCGGTGTTGTCTATGTGACGACTCCGACGGAACTGACAGATGCACAGAAAGTCAGTATTGTAGAGAAGCTTACCCAGACATCGGGATATGAAACTCTCGAGATGAACTACGTGATTGATGCCAGCTTGCTCGGTGGTATCCGCATCCGTATCGGTGATCGGATTGTGGATAACAGCATTCAGACGAAGCTGGAAGAGATGACAAGAAAGTTAACGAAGGTTCGGGTATGACTTCCGGGAAAGTAGGTGTTTAGAAAACATGAATTTGAGACCTGAAGAAATCAGTTCAGTGATTAAAGAAGAGATAAAAAAATATAGCACCGAGTTTGAGGTGGCCGATGTGGGAACCGTAATTCAGGTGGCGGATGGTATTGCCCGTGTCCATGGATTGGAAAAGGCGATGCAGGGAGAGCTGCTGGAGTTCCCAAATGAAATATACGGAATGGTGCTGAATCTAGAGGAGGACAACGTAGGTGCCGTTCTTCTTGGAGATTCCTCGAACATAAATGAGGGCGATACCGTTAAGACCACGGGACGTGTGGCGACGGTGCCAGTTGGCGACGCCATGCTTGGTCGTGTTGTCAATGCGTTGGGACAGCCGATTGATGGCAAAGGTCCGATCAAGACAGATAAGATTCGTCCAGTTGAACGTGTGGCTAGCGGTGTTATTTCCAGAAAATCAGTAGACACGCCATTGCAGACAGGTATTAAGGCAATTGACTCCATGGTTCCAATCGGACGTGGACAGCGTGAGCTGATTATCGGTGATCGTCAGACAGGTAAGACAGCGATTGCCATCGACACGATTTTGAATCAGAAGGATCAGAATGTACTCTGTATCTATGTTGCCATTGGCCAGAAAGCGTCAACGGTAGCGAATATTGTGAAAACATTAGAAGACAATGGAGCAATGGACTATACAACGGTAGTTGCTTCTACGGCAAGCGAGCTTGCTCCGCTTCAGTATATTGCACCGTATGCGGGTTGCGCCATCGGTGAGGAATGGATGGAAGCGGGAAAAGATGTGCTGATTGTATACGATGATTTGAGTAAGCATGCAGCAGCGTATCGTACCCTTTCCTTGTTGCTTCGTCGCCCACCAGGACGTGAGGCGTATCCGGGAGATGTATTCTACTTGCACTCCAGATTGTTGGAGCGTGCAGCGCGACTTTCGGATAAGCTAGGTGGCGGTTCTTTGACTGCTCTTCCAATCATCGAGACCCAGGCGGGTGACGTATCCGCGTACATTCCGACAAATGTAATTTCTATTACAGATGGACAGATTTATCTGGAGACAGAGATGTTTAACTCCGGTTTCCGTCCAGCGGTTAACCCAGGATTGAGTGTGTCTCGAGTAGGTGGTTCGGCGCAGATCAAGGCAATGAAGAAGATTGCTGGTCCAATTCGTATTGAGCTTGCTCAGTATCGTGAGTTGGCGGCATTTGCACAGTTTGGTTCCGATCTGGATGCGGATACAAAGCAGAAGTTGGATCAGGGTGAGCGAATCCGTGAGATTTTGAAACAGGATCAGTATGCTCCGTTACCAGTATGGTATCAGGTTATTATCATTTACGCAGCCACCAAGAAGTACTTGTTGGACATTGCAGTAGAAGATATTCTTGACTTTGAAAAAGGATTGTTTGAGTTTGTGGATACCAAATATCCAGAAGTGCCAGCGGCAATCCGTGAAGAGAAAGAAGTAAGTGAAGCGACTGAGAAAATGTTGATTCAGGCGATTGAAGAATATAAGAAACAGTGGGCGCATGAAGCTTAAGTGGAGGGTTGTATATGGCCTCAATGAGAGATATTAAACGACGTAAGGCGAGTATACAAAGTACGTCACAGATAACCAAAGCTATGAAGCTGGTTTCCACCGTAAAGCTGCAGCATGCCAAGGGTAGAGCTGAGGAAACGAAACCGTATTTCGATAAAATGTATGAGACGGTTTCGGGTATGTTGGCTCGTTCCAATAACGTGGACCATCCATTGTTGACAGAGCGTGAAACCGTTGGTCCGAAGAAGAAGGGCGTGATACTCATTAGCTCCAATCGAGGACTGGCTGGTGGATACAATTCCAATGTTGTGAAGCTGGTTACCCAAGGAGATTTTTCCAAGGAAGACACGGTGATTTATGCTGTGGGACGAAAAGGCTTGGAAGCAATGCAGCGATATGGTTATGACTGCCGGGGGGATTATTCGGAAGTAATGAACAATCCGCTCTTTGGTGATGCGGTTTCCATTGGGAAAACAGTAGTTTCTGCGCTGGAAAATGGCGAGATTGATGAGGTTTATCTGGCGTATACGGTATTTAAAAATACGGTGACCCATGTTCCGACATTGATCAAACTTCTTCCGTTTTCGGCAGAGGATGACGCGTCAGAAAAGAAGGACGTGGTGGAAACAAATGCGTCGGAGCAGTTGCTGATGAACTATGAACCAGCAGAGTCTGAGACGTTAGGATATATTATTCCAATGTATATGAATAGCCTTATATTTGGTGCGTTGGTAGAGGCAGTTGCCAGCGAAAACGGAGCCCGTATGCAGGCGATGGATTCGGCTACCAGTAACGCAGAAGAGATGATTGATACGCTGGGCTTGCAGTATAACCGTGCGAGACAGTCTGCAATCACTCAAGAATTGACAGAGATTGTCGCCGGGGCGTCGGCGATTGAATAAAATCTCCTGCCATAGCAGGAGATAGCAAGTTGCTAGCGCAACTTTGGAGATGCGCAAAAATCGTGCGCAAGAAAGAAGATAATGCCTCATGAATGAGGCATAGCAAGTTGCTAGCTCAACTTTGGAGATGCGCAAAAATCGTGCGCAAGAAAGAAGAAAGGAGTGACAGTATCACAATGGCAGAAAATAAATCTGGAACAAACGCTGGAGTGATCACTCAGATTGTAGGTGCGGTGCTTGACATCCGTTTTCAGGATGGCAAACTTCCAGAAATCTACGATGCGATAGATATTACAACGAAAGAAGGAGAGAAGCTGGTAGTGGAAGTTTCTCAGCATCTTGGGGACGATACCGTTCGCTGTATCGCCATGGGACCAACGGATGGTCTGGTGCGAGGAATGGAAGCCATCGCCACAGGTGGTCCAATTTCTGTACCAGTTGGGGAAGAGACTCTCGGAAGAATGTTTAATGTCCTTGGTGATCCAATTGATGAGAAGGAGGCACCAAAGGTAAAAGAATATCATCCAATTCATCGTAAAGCGCCTGCTTTTGAAGAACAGTCAACACAGGCGGAGATGTTGGAAACCGGTATCAAAGTCGTTGACCTTCTTTGTCCTTATCAGAAGGGTGGAAAGATTGGACAGTTCGGAGGTGCCGGTGTAGGTAAGACCGTATTGATTCAGGAGCTCATTACAAACATCGCTACAGAGCATGGTGGATATTCGGTATTTACCGGTGTAGGAGAGCGTACCCGTGAGGGAAATGACTTGTATTATGAAATGATTGAGTCAGGTGTTATCGATAAGACAACCATGGTATTTGGTCAGATGAATGAGCCACCTGGAGCAAGAATGCGAGTGGGTCTTACGGGACTTACTATGGCAGAGTATTTCCGTGATAAAGCAGGAAAAGACGTGCTTCTTTTCATTGATAATATTTTCCGATTCACACAGGCAGGTTCTGAGGTGTCCGCACTTTTGGGACGTATGCCAAGTGCCGTTGGTTATCAGCCAACACTTCAGACGGAAATGGGAGCATTGCAGGAGCGAATCACTTCCACAAAGAGTGGTTCCATTACATCCGTACAGGCGGTTTACGTGCCTGCCGATGACTTGACAGACCCAGCGCCAGCTACGACATTTGCTCACTTGGATGCGACGACGGTACTTGACCGTTCCATCTCTGAGCTTGGTATTTATCCAGCGGTGGATCCTCTTGGTTCTACTTCACGTATCCTGGATCCACGTATCGTAGGAGAAGAGCATTATCAGGTGGCACGTGGTGTGCAGGAAATCCTTCAGAGATACAAAGAGTTGCAGGATATCATCGCAATCCTTGGTATGGACGAGCTTTCCGAGGACGAGAAGATGCTTGTAAACCGCGCAAGAAAGGTACAGAGATTCTTGTCTCAGCCATTCTTTGTAGCAGAGCAGTTTACTGGTCTGGAAGGAAAATATGTGCCAATCTCTGAGACAATTCGTGGCTTCAAAGAGATTTTGGAAGGTAAACACGATGACATTCCAGAAAGTGCATTCTTGAATGCGGGAACGATTGATGATGTCATTGCGCGCAAATAGCGCGCAACAAAGTTCAGCGAAGCTGAACTTTAGCATCGAGTAAGTTTGACTCCGTCAAACTTACGAATAGATAAGATATGAACGCGCGCAACAAAGTTCAGCGAAGCTGAACTTTAGCACAAGCAAATGAAGGATGCAGGAAATGAGGTAGGATATGGCAGATTTGAAAAAGTTTCGTTTGGAAGTGATTTCACCGGAACGAGTATTTTATACCGGCGATGTCGAGATGATTGAGCTTACTACAACAGAGGGTGAGATCGGTATCTATGCAGATCATATTCCTTTGACGGCAATTGTGGCACCGGGAGTACTGACGATTACCGAGTCTTCCGGGGAAGATGGAATCAAAGAAGCTGCTGTATTGGAAGGGTTTTTGGAGATTCTCCCAGACAAAGTGACGATTCTTGCTCAGTCCTGCGAATGGCCGGATGAGATTGATATGAATCGCGCGATCGAAGCGAAAGCGCGAGCAGAACGACGGATTAAGAGTATGGATACGCAGGTCAATATGACCCGTGCAGAACTTGCTCTTCGCAAATCTTTGGTTCGAATAAACTTGGCAGAAGAATCACGGAAGTGATGAGCTTAATAGAATGAAAAAGGTACTGCCTGCACTAGCGATTCGTAGTCGTTCGTGTAGGTAGTACCTTTTCTACTAGTAAGACAAAGGAATACAGTCTATCTCATATTTATTCTTTCAACTGCTCATAACTGTAACTTACCAGTTCTTTCCCTTGCTCTTTTTCTAGCTCAATGACAAGGTTTTTATCAGTCCAATAATAATGATACTTTACAACTTCATTATGAGAATCCAACCATTTCACACGTGTTTTCCCTTTTTCTGAAAAAAGAAGTAAGTCTCGGTCATTATGCGAAAAATAGAGTTTCATATCTTCATGCACAATCTGACATTCTTTTATTTCGTTGACTCTTGGTAATATATCCACAGATATATTTGCACTAACCAAAATAATTATCACAAAAGATAATGTTCCTTGAATAACAATAGTAGCAAGCATTAAACTGATTTTCTGTCGAATTGTCTTATCCCTTCCGAAAACGTAAGGAAACAACAAAGAACCAATCAATAGTACGAAAAAACCTAAGAGATATATTTGTGGTGAAGAACAAATTTGGTCATTCCATATTTTTGTACCAAATAAACGAATAAAATATATTCCTTTGGATTGATTATAATAATAAAGGATTATATCTACTACAATCAGGAGAAGTCCGGCACACCACAAACCAACGACAATTTTTTCTTTGATGTATTTCACAATGTTTGTCATATTACAATTTCCTTTTTGGCAAAAGCAGTTGACAGTCGAATTCTTACTGCCAACCACCTTCGCAATCAAAATACGTTACTCTTCAAAGTAAGACTCTAGTTGCTCATAAGAAAACTCCACAATTTGTCGACCATCTTGCTCTGTCTTTTTTAAAATGACTTGAATTTCTGTATCCTTCCAGATTACTTTCTCCACATTGGCTGCTACATACGAAGGTATTTCCTTGCATACCCTCAATGTTTTATCTGGTCCTTCCACAAATGTCTCCAAAGCAGGTTCTTCAATCGCCCAATAATCAACTTGTTCGAAGCAAATAGCATAATCTCCATTTGGTGCCTCAAATCTCTGATAATCCGACACGGAAGTAAACATTGGATAATCATTTGCTTTACCACAAAAGATACAAGCAAGAACAAAAGCAATTATTACATGAATACCAGCATTTAAGGAGAAGGGAATAATATCTCTTATATTTCTTTGGCTCCTACCTAAAAAAGTGGCAATTGGCACAAACAAGATTATCAAAACACCTAATGTCCACATTCCTGAAAATCTAGTAAAATGATTTCCGAGGAGTTTTTCGATTATTGTTGTATGCAGATATATACCTCGTGGGGCATTATAAAAATACACAATTATATCAATGCAACTTAACACAACTGCTAACAAATACAAGGTTACACATCTTAGTCTCTTGCTTTTTTTCTACTTAAAAGAATTTTCCTACTTTTGCACACTGCCTTCTCTCTCTTTCTGTATTTGATTCATAATGTATTCTACAAAAGCCTCCCTTGCCGCGCTAGATTGAGTTTTACTATAATGATGTTCTATTATTACTCCATCCTTTTCTTCAGTAAACAAAGGAAAACGCTTAACTCCCAAAAAGCTTTCTTTCGTAAAAACACCAACCCGTCTTCGGATTCTCTTTTCTGACCACCAATTTGTAAAACGGATAAATCGAATCTTGTAACCAGATCCATAATAGTTCGAGAACGCTTTTTCCAGCGAGCTTAGATTTTGATAGCTCAACATATAGATATTATATGAATCCGTATCCGCATACATATCTTCTAAACTAAAATCACCACATCCACGTTTAGCAAGGTGTTCTTTACAGCCACTATTCTTCGCCATCCCAAAGCCCCTCTTCATCCGTATCTGATATCCATCCCTTACAATTATATTTGAGTTCTTGAACATTTGTCAACCCATCCTCATATTGTCCACCAAATACAAACCTGCTTTGCGTCCTGTACTTCTTCCTTCACATCTTCTGCTGCCTTTGTTGTAATGTAGCCAATGTGGTTTTGCGGTACAAAACATTGTAATAACTTTCGTGCTTTCATTATTTTAAATGCCTCCTTTGTTTTTGAAATTGTCGCAATGAGAGATTATAGCAAGCGGCAATTCGATTGTCAGGTTCTTATTGGTGTTTGAGTGTGTAGTATCGTGTATTTTCTTATTGTATTTCATACGAAAATCAGCTAAACTATAGATAGCTATGAATGGTACGAGGTGATGGTCATGGGAAGAACTGTTGGAATCGGTATACAGGATTTTGAAAATGTCATAAATAAGAACTGCTTTTATGTAGATAAGACTTCTTTTATTAAAGAGTGGTGGGAGAATGAAGATGATGTGACGTTGATTACGCGTCCTCGTCGATTTGGTAAAACCTTAAATATGAGTATGCTCAATCGTTTCTTTTCTGTGGAGTATGCGGAAAATGGGGGAGTTTTTGAGGGGCTTTCTATCTGGGAGGAGGAAAAGTACCGAAAATTGCAAGGGACGTATCCGGTGATTAATCTTTCCTTTGCGAATGTGAAGGAAAAGAGTTTCGAAGCTACACAAGAGAAGATTTACCAACTTATTGTAAGTCAATATTGCAAATATGATTTTCTAAAAGAGAGTGATTCGTTAACAGAGATAGATAAAGAATTTTTTGGGCGTGTCTCTGTGGAAATGAAAGAAACAGATGCTACTTCTGCATTGCATAACTTGTCGGCTTTCCTTTACCGCTACTATGGTCAGAAGGTCATTATTCTTCTCGATGAATATGACACGCCGATGCAGGAAGCATATGTAAATGGCTTCTGGGATGAACTAGTTGCCTTTACAAGAAGTATGTTCAATTCCACATTTAAGACCAATCCTTATCTGGAACGAGGGATTATGACTGGAATTACCAGAGTGAGCAAAGAGTCCATTTTCTCTGACTTGAACAATTTGAAAGTAGTAACGACAACATCGAATGAGTATGCTACTTCTTTTGGTTTTACTGAGGAAGAGGTGTTTGCAGCACTTGATGAATGCGGACTGTCAGAGGAGAAGTCAAAAGTTAAACATTGGTATGACGGATTCACATTTGGTAAGCAGACGGATATCTATAATCCGTGGTCT
>JAZNJZ010000117.1:0-1753 GCA_045578325.1 Eubacterium sp. | reverse complement strand
CCATCGCCTTTTTTCGGAAATATTCGTCTCTTTTTTCTTTCGCTTCCTTTTGGGTTTTTCCCGAAAAGGAAAGAATGTTTCTTCGGCCATCGGTTTTGTATCCGTCCATAACCTGGATCTCCCAACGACCATTTGTTTTCCAACTATAAGTACCTTCCCCGTGTGACCATTTCTTTGCCAATTTATATACTCCTTTCTCAGTTGGCAAATACGGTGTTTCATCATATCTATTATATCATAAATCTCTTCAAACTCAAAGAAAAACCGTACTTTTTCTAAAATAATTTACCGGTTTGGCAGGCCCTTTTCGAGGGCCTGCCGTCTTGTTTTAGCGGGCTGTTTGGTTATCAACCCACTCCAGGAACTTATCCCTGGGCACGATCATACGCTTACCGATTCGAATCAGAGGAAACCCCTCAGAGTGCATCAACTCGTACGCGCCTGCACGAGAAATCTCCAAATACTTGGCGATTTTATCTGCATTCAGCATACAGGGCAGCTGATCGTTGGAATAATACTCGCGAGTCATAACTATCACCTCCTTACTTTTTTGCAGTCACTCGCCCTTTTCAGTCCAATTCATCTTCCGATTTGACAACAACTACCTTAATCTCCTTTGCGAGTTTGTTAGCCCTTTCATTCAGAGACTTGGCGCTGACACTGGATGTACAGATGGAACCGTCGCAGAAGAGAATCATACTGCGCGTTTCCTTGTCAGAGGAACCGTTGAAAAAGTTAACAGAATTCTTATCGATGTTCCGCTCAATGCGATACTTCCGCACCTTCTCAGCGTTTGCCGCCGTAATCAATTTCACCTTATCCATATTCACATAGTTGTCATTGCCCAAAGGCAGAAACAAATTGCCCAATGCAACAAGCAAATTGCCCATCAGCTTTCACCCCCTTTCTTTTTCCCAAAGCAGCAAATGGGCTCGTCCATGGTCATGTCGTAAATATATGTCCATTTGTCGTTTTTCAAATCTGTAATAGTCGTCAGGCGGACAATAATACCCCTACGAAGCAGGTCTATTCTGCCGTTATATTCGATCCAGTTTTCCACCTGCTTCTTCAGCTTCTTGGTGACCACATTCCGATTGGGCCCGACGATATTGATGCACTTGGTCACCCTAGTAAGTTTGTTCAGCTTGTTATCAAAATCCGCCTGATGATGGTTACCGCATTCCACTTCATAGAGATCCATTTCGCCCTTCCGTAATCCCACAACATCCGGGATACATTCGTGTCCGTCATGCAGCTGGATGGTGTTTCGGGATCGGTCCATGCTCACACCGTAATAAATGCCCTTCTCTTCCAGGATGCTTTTCGTATCCAAAATCATATATGCGTGAACTGCATTGTCGTGATCTTCGGCAAGAAGCTGGTGCTCAAATTTGCCGGCGTTTCGTTTAAAAATCATCATATAGACCATCATGCCAACATTGGTAAGACTTAGAATGCTAATGTTGCGAACTCCGGTGCTGATCTTTGTAACAGTGAACAAATTCAAATCCACCAAATACTTAATATCCCGCCAAGCGGTTGCATTGCTCACATAGCGCACCTCAAAGGGGATCATCTCTTCCTGGATGCGCTTGATGGCAATGCTTTCCTGGGAGATGCCTCCCGAGACAATGATGTCAAAAACTTTTTGGTCATGGACAGATAACTTGCCGATGATCTCATCGAGATCAACATATGCATAATTACCTCCCAGACGACAGCTATTTTCGTTCATAAAGAACCTCCTTGTAGA
>JAZNJZ010000116.1:0-17330 GCA_045578325.1 Eubacterium sp. | reverse complement strand
ATACATAACCGCCTCCTTGGATGCTGCCACCCATGTGGTTCCTTCAAAAACTTTCCATTTTCCTGTTGCCAAATCATAGGCTGCCGGATCCATGGACTTCCAGCCTGCTGACTTAGAATTGGAAATAAGATTTAAGCCAATCTTAGACTCCCCTTCCACTGCTGCGTTCCAGTCCAACCCTGTCTTGTATGCAGTAAACTGCCAATGTGGATATTGCGCATGAAGTTTGCGAAGCGCCACCTTATAGGAATCCGGAAATCCCTGTCTCGTCATTTCTTCCTCGAACTGCTTTCCTGTCAGAGCCGTTACCGGCACTTTCTTTTGAACACGCTCCTTGGCCATCTGAATGTATTTTGCCTGAACATATCCGGAATACTTCTTTCCATAATATTCAAAGGAAATATAGTACCACAACTCTCTTTTTACCGTTCGAACTTTCTTAATGGTAACATACTGTTTCTTTGCCAAAACCATGACACGTCCATTTACCTTATAATATGCCTGCTTCGCTCCTGGTTTTTTACGCACCTTCAATGACTTTATATTGGCCACTTTCCCTGCCGCCGCTTTTTTCAACGTAAGCTTCACGTTGGTATTCTGTATGTAGCCTTTGACCATCTTCTTTTTGTACTTGAATTGAACCTGAAACCACTTGATGTTTCCTTTTGTCTTCTCCCCTATAATTTTTACACTTTTGTTCTTTTTTAATACAACGACTTTTTTCTTTACCTTCAATGGTTTCCCAACCAGATTACTGTAAATCGTTATCTTTGTCTTGTTCACCTTTGCGGGAACATTAATGTTTTTGTAGGTTATCTTCGTACGATAAATGATATTCGGTGTGGACTGTGGTTGTGCCGTCGGGTCCGGTGCCGCCGTGCTGGTCCCTGGTGCTACACTTGCGGTAGGCTGCGCACCTAAGGCAATGTACTTTGCTGCCACATATCCTTCTTGCCCATTATAACTGATCTTGTACCATGTTCCATTGGCATCACTTCCTGCGGCCGTATCCAGTATGGTCACCTGTGTCCCATTGGGAATGCTTGTGACAATTGCATTTGTAGTTCCCACACCGGAGCGCATATTTAATCCACTTCCACTGGTAACCACGGTTCCTATTGTATCCGCGAAGGCCACTGTATCGGACTGCCACAATCCACTACAGCAAAGCGCCAACACAAACACGCATACCCATATTTTTATCTTCTTCATTGATTGATACCTCCATTTGTACGCTTTTTCACCACAAAATAATGTCGTTCCTCTTGTACATCTGGTTCCTTTGACATATCCGAACCAAACTTGTCACAGAGCACAAGACCTGCCTCCTGCAATAACGCTTCCACCTGTGCATCTTCATAGGCGCGCTGCTGATGACACTCATCATAACGTTCATAGCGTTGGTCTTCTTGACGAATAAACATGGTAAGCAAATATTCATTGATATCCGTCTCCGGATCAAAGACATTGTCCCAGATCACCGTATACTCATCCTCATCTTCGACGCGAATCCCGTCCCCTAGAATCTCCGTATAACAATATCTTGTTTTCATGTCAAATAAAAACAAACCATCCTCATCCAGATTGTCATAAACGCACTGAAACATCTCCTGCAACTCTTCCTCTTCCAAAAGGTAGTTGAACGAATCACATATACATAGTATCACATCTGCCGGTTTATGCAACGAAAAATCTGTCATATCCTGATTCAGATACAAAATATTTTGTTCTTCTTTTTTATTTTCCATGGCAAGCGCCAACATATCCGGCGACAAGTCAATTCCCGTCACCTCATATCCACTGTCGCAAAAACGCCCTGTCATCTGTCCCGTGCCACAACCGAGTTCACACAAATGACCACTTTCCTTGCCATGCTTGACAAGATATGCACGAATCCGCTCATACCAGAGATCATATGGAATCTCTGACATCATGGCGTCGTACACACCAGCAAATTCCTGATACATCACATCTATTCCTCTCTAACAATCAATTTCTTTATTGGCCGAAAATGAATACAGTACGCGACGCACTACGTCTTGTCCCGTAATCTTTTCCAACGCTTTGGCGTACAGCTCCATCTGCTTACCATAACGCTCCACCAGCACATCCTCTCCACCGGATTCCACCCGGTCCGTCTTGTAATCCATCAGCACGATTCCCTGATCGTTCACATAAAATCCGTCAATGATTCCCTGAACCAATACCGTAGAGGCATCTTGTGTCTCGGAAAGCACCTCTTTGGCTGGCACACCGATTACAAATGGCTGTTCGCGATGAAGTCGCCCTTCTGCTGCCGCTTTGCACATTTCTTTTCCCAAGTTGGATGCAAAGAATTTTTCTAACTTATGGATACGGATCATGTCCAAATCCTCTCTTCGCATTCTTCCTGATTGTACCATAGATTCCAGACCGCTTTCAATCTCTTCTGCCGAATTTACCATGGTAAAATCAAGCCCTGCCATAACCTGATGCCAAATCGTACCGTAGGTTGCTCCTGCAAGAGCTTCATTTTCCTCGGACTCCTCTCTTGCAAAAGCTGGAACGGGAGATTGATTTTCCAATGCTTCCGTATCTAATACTGTAAATCCTTCTTGTTCATGTTCTTCCATGGAACGACGTTTAATCTCCGATACGGAAAGTTTGGTAGGAATTTCCTCCGGCTCTTCTTCCTCTTGGTATTTATCCACAAAATCAAGGAGCTCTCGGATGTCTTTATCATAGGTGAAACTTGTGTCAAAATTGTTCAGCATCACTTCGTCCACCAAAACTTCTGCCTGACGACTCTTTTCTTCCTCTTCCAACTCCAACGCTTCCATCCACTCTATTTCAAAAAGAGGGTGCTTGCTCGCAACCGGTAGTAACCACTGATAGTAGCTATCTCCATTTATGAGAGAATAATAATCCGTCCCTCCAGACAACCAACCACGTTGTGCGGTTCCTGTCATAATCAGCTTCTCTTTTGCTCTTGTCATGGCCACATAGAGAACACGAAGTTCTTCTCCCAGATCATCTAACACATTCATTCGATGCAAGGAATTCAGAAAGACGTTTTTCCACGCCCGGCCACGCTCATTATCCACAATCCGAGTAGCAATTCCCGTATCCGGATTTACCACCAAAAACGGGGTCCCTTTTTGTCCCCGGGCAGAACGTCCCATCCCTGCCATGATACAGATTGGGAATTCCAAGCCCTTACTTTTATGAATGGTCATGATTCGCACCACATTTTCTCCATCGCCAAGAAGACTGGCTTCTCCCATCTCCTCTTGACGTTTTTTAATTCCGCTAAGATATCGGACAAACTGATACAATCCTTGATAAGACGTGCGATCAAACTCGCGGGCAAACTCCATCAAAAGTTCCAGATTGGCTTTCCGTTGCGTTCCATTTTTCATGGATACAAGAATTCCATCGATATGTGTGGCATCATAAATATCTTGCAAAATATCGGCCACTGTAGCATAGGTCATTCGCTCTCGCAACCTCTGCAAACACTCCAAAAATCCCTGTATTTTTTCTCGCAATTCATCATCTTCTGCATATTCACATAATGAATCAAAATAATTCCGTTTTTTATCTTTTCCGCGAATCAACGCCAACTCATCGTCGGTAAAATCAAACGCCGGGCTTCGAAGTGCTGCTACTAAAGGGATATCCTGTCTTGGATTGTCCACCACTTGCAACAAATGAACCAGCATGGAAATCTCTTTCGTATCAAAGAACCCGCTTTTACTTTCCATGTACACAGGGATTCCTTCCGCTGCCAACATGTTATAAATGGCCTCGTTGACTCCATGATTTTTTCTTACAAGAATGACAATATCTTTGTACTGCGCTTTGCGATAGGTGCCATCCTCATAAACATACATAGGATTGGCATCTCCCGTATACTCTTTGATTTTTTGGGCAATGATTTTCCCTTCATAACTGCCATCGTCCTTCCCCTCAATGGCATACACGTCGATGGTTTCTGCATGTCGAAGTTCCGTATCTGGAAAATCTGCTCCCAGTTGTAATCTAGCATCTTCGTCGTACAAAACGCCTCCCAGTTCTGGTCGCATAATCTTTTCAAACACCGCATTGGTTCCTTGCAAAATAACATCACGGCTTCGGAAATTTTTACTTAGGAAAATCACTCGCTCCGCCGCGCCTTCTTCTTCCGAATAACTGGTAAGCTTACTGAGAAAAAGCTCCGGTCTAGCCATACGGAAACGGTAAATACTTTGCTTGATATCCCCTACCATAAACAGATTGTTCCCGCTGGAAACACTGCCCAGAAGATAGTCTTGAACCAAGTTACTATCCTGATACTCATCAATCATAATCTCCGCAAATTGCTCCGCCAGTTCTTCTGCCGCCTCGGTGGGACCAACCTTTCCCTCTTCATCCTTTTCAATCAGAATTTCCAGTGACATCTGTTCCAAATCATTAAAATCCACCAACGATTTTTCCCGTTTCTTCTCCCCATATCGCTCCATAAATTCCAAGGTCAAATCAAGAAACGGAACAACGATTTTACGCATTTCTCGCAATTGCGCCAGCTGCTCTTCAAAAGAACTGGCAAACACTTCGCTCCACAATACCTTCCTCGTATCTTTTATATTGGTTCGTCTTTTCTGAATCTCTTTCTTAATTCCCTCGTCCACTTCTTCTCCCCGTTTTACAGGAAGCTTCTTAAACTCCACACCATCCAACAACTTTCCAATCCGCTCATAGCCTGACTCTTGGGCCAGTTGCTGAAATTGGATTTTTTCGTTTTCCAAAACCTCTTTATACCAAAAAGGTGCCTGAGGCAAATCGCAAAGTCGAAGAATTTCTTCATATTCGTCAACAAATCCCTGGCAAATATTCCGCACATAGGCAACATTTTGATGCACCACCGTGCTATCCTTTAATTCCTCCACCGAATCCACGCATACAAACCCACGCATCTGTGCCAGAAAATCCTTCGGAAATGGATTGCTCATGGCACGGTTGTACAACATAAGGATTTGATTTTCAATCTCGACATCGCTTTTGGTAAACTGGCTCATAATTGCCATATCGATAAAATCCCCATCTGCCTCGCTGTACTTTTCTTCCAGAAGTTCGGATAACACGTCAGAACGAAGCATTCCCAACTCGTTCTCCGACGCCACACGATAGGCTGGATCCACTCCGGTACGATGAAAATAATTCTGTATGACGTAACCGCAAAAACTATGTATCGTAGAAATCTGCGCCATAGGAACCAACATAATCTGCCTTTGTAAATGCTCATTGTCCGGATCTTCCTGCAACGCCTTCTCCAACGCCTTTACCAATCGTTCTTTCATCTGGGCGGCCGCTGCCTTAGTAAAGGTTACGATCAAAAACTCATCCACGTTTACTGGATTTACCGGATCCAAGATGCGGGACAAGATTCGCTGAACCAGCACGGCTGTCTTTCCCGAGCCCGCCGCCGCAGACACCAATATATTACAATCCCGCAGATCGATGACCTGCTTTTGCTCTTTTGTCCACTGCATCACTCATCCCCTCCTTCTTTCTCTATCAGTTCATTCCACACGTCGGCATCATCCATCTTCTGCAATCGGCGACACTGACTGCCAAAATCACTTTGCTCCATACCACATATATTGCGGAAATGACAAAAGTCGCAGCCCGTTCTTCCTTCGAGAGCATATGGTCGAATGCCGATGTCCCCTGTCATAATCTGCTTTCCATACTCCCCAGCCACTTTGCGGGAATGCTCCAGCAGTTTTTCCCAATGAAGTTCCTTTAACACATGGGTTCCTGCCTTAAAGGAGCCGTCTTTATTGACGGTAATCGGTATGCAGGCCGAGGAGACCCCTGGCGTCAAATAGCCATTGACCCCAAAGACAGAATCCATTTTCTGAAGAATCTCCACCTTGTCACTAACATACCCATCGCAACAATATTTCTTCAACATTTCTTCGTCCATCTCTTCCACCTGGGACACTTCCTCGGATGCTTCGGATTCTTCTATTGGTTCCGGAGCTTTCCAGTCATCTTTCATCTCGATCACAGGATCTTGCACGTGATAATACAACATACCAGCAGGCAAAATCTCCTTGTCCGGATGTAACTTTTTCTCCACATCCATGGCCGCCGCCATGTAAAATACCAACTGCAACTGCAGGCCGTAAAACACAGAACTCAGCGAAAGCTTGGTTCCACCGGTCTTATAATCCACAATCTTCACATATATATTTTCTTCGTCCTCATAGGTATCAATACGGTCAATAACACCCGTGAAAAGAAGCTGTTTTTCGCCATCTAATGGAATCTTCATACTTGGCAGATCATCACGATAGGAAAATCTTGCCTCACAATACGACTGCTCAAAGGCACCACGACGCATCTGCTCCGCAATGGCCCATACGGTACGATGAAGCATGCGTTTCATGCGGGTAATCATAAACTCAATTCGCTTGGATTGACGGAACAACACATCACGATACTCCGACACGATTTTATCCATGCTTTCATCTACCATAGTCGGTATATTTTCCATGGTCAGATCACGCCAACGCAATTTCTTTTCCTGTAGGCAGTCATTGATTCCCTGTAATGTCTGGTGCATAACATTTCCAAAATCCGGTGCTTCAATGCTATATTCTTCTCTCTCTTTCAGAGACAACCCATACATGATAAAGTAGGCAAACGGACACCTTGCAAATTGTTCCAGACGTGTGATACTTCCTTGCAGATCGTCGCCATACAATGCCTGCAACGCCTTTTCAGAAAGCTTGCTTTCTCGTTTTCCCTGTACATTTTCTTGCAATGCCCGGATAATCCAAGCTGCCTCTTTTTCGTTTTTATAATATTTCCAAAGTTCCCACCAAGACTCTTTTTCGTCTTCCGACTGGTAAGCACCATGGTTCAAGCCATCGATAAGATATTCCAAACCACGATCGGTTCCCAACTTCGCCTGAGGACTTTTGTCCTTCTCGCCACGAGTCACAGTCAATGCCGGAAATAAGCGCCAAATCTTGTCTAGCACATAAGATGCCTGTCTTCCTTCCCCACCTGCACTGCTCTCACTGTAGGTAAAAATCAGTTTTTCCGACGGCTTTGTCATATTTAAATAAAGGTAAAATAAGTCATTGGCCGCTTTCTTGTTGCCAAAAGGCGCCAATGCGATTCCTATTTCCTCAATCTTCTTACGTTCTCTTGAATTGACGATACCCGGTGCCGGAATGCCTCCCGGAACCATATCATCACTAAATCCCATGAAAAAGAGAATCTTAACGTCCTTCAGACGGGTACGCTCCAAGTCACCGATTACCACTTGATTTTTCTTTGGTGGAATAAAGCCAACTAAGCCTTCTGATATTCCTGCAGAGAGTATCTGACGAAATTCCTCCAAGCTTACCACCTCGTGCTCCATAAGCTCCATCATTTCATCCAAAAGATTCATGACAATCTTATACACGGACTTGTATTCCTTCGCCAATACATCCTCGCCATGCGCCTCAAACACCTCACTTTGAGCCAGCATTTTCTCATACACATTCTGGCGCACCAAAAAGCCATACAAGGCCCGGATGTATTCGCCAACGGTTTTCTTGCCACCAGAAAAATCCTGCATCAGCTCTCGTAAACTGTGGCATACTTTCTCTCGAATCTCATTGATTTCCTCTAGCCCACTTTCTTGCATCTTGCGTTTCCATACTTTGTCGTAGGCAGAAAATCCACGTTTTCCTGTGGCAAGCACATAATTTTCCAATCGATCCGTCTCTTCTGTGGTCAGCGGCGACAGTCCACATCGCAGATAATGAAACGTGCTCTCATAATCCATATTTTTCTGCAACAATTCAAGCACCGACTGAATCAATTCTGCCACCCAGTTGGCGCCAATGCTCTTTTTGCTGTCTAGGAAATGTCGAATCCCCATCCTGGTAAACTCTCGGGAAAGGGCATGCTCATAGCTTGGAATGTCCGCTGCAATGACTGCGATATCATCATAGCGATACCCTTCCTTTGCCGTCAGCCACCAGATTCTTCTTGCCACATACTTCGCCTCATCCACCGGCTTTTTGCCAATGAACAGCTGGAGATCCTCCGTGGCTTGCTCCCAGGTTTTTGTTGTATAAGAAAACAAATTTCTCTCCAAAAATGCCAGCTCGCCATCCTCTGGAAAACGGTAAGGATTCTTGTCCTTTCCCTTGCCTGTCACAATCGGTTCCAACACTTCCACCGGCACGCGATTGGCCATCTTCGTCAACGTACGAACGGTCTCATCACTAATCTGGAAAATCTGTTTCCGCTTTTTCGTCACATCCGTAGTCACCGTCACATACACATCGTCACATAGCTCCATCAGCCGTTCAATAAGCTCGTACTGCGTCGGTGTAAATCCCGTGAACCCATCCAAACAAATGACAGAACCCTGGATGCCATCCATCTCATGAACCACTCGGGTCAGCTGTGGAATCAGCTCTTCTGCCATCATATAGGTATCCCCCATCTTCTCTTTAAAACATTCATAGATAAGACGGATATCTTCAAACTTTACCCCCAGCTCTGCCAATCGTTCAAAATCCTTTTCCTCGCGAATCCCATACTGCTCAAGTTCACACAAAAAAGACTTACATTCATCTAAAAAGCCAGGTTTATCAATCCCCTTTTTAAAATATGTAAGTCGGTCTTTCTGCTCCGCAAATACCTTCCGAAGGAGCATGGTTTTTCCCATATCTTCTAAAATTGTCCGCGACAACGCCGGGAGTTGTTCAAACACCCGAAATGCCAGACGATGAAAGCTGAGCACATCAATATTCAAAATTCCATTTCCACCGCTGCGCTCCACCATGGTTTTCTGGGTTTCCAGCGTAAACTGATCCGGCACAAGAATAAAGTATTTCTTGTCCCAATGTTCTGTAGCCTCTTTTGCAATCATATCATATAAAAATGTGCTTTTTCCGCTACCTGCACTTCCAAACACAAATTGTAATGCCATATTCCCCTCATTTCTGCGGCTGTTCCCGCGTCCCCAAAACATATTATTTTCTTGGTCTATTTTCACTCTCCCTTTCATAGAATATAGTAAGATGGAATCTACACTCCATAAAAGGGGGAATTATCCACATGTCAAAAACTAAAATTGTTGTACTTCAAATGAAAGAACTTGTATATACCGGTATTTTTGTCGGGCTTGGAATCCTACTCATCGTACTATTGGTGGTGATGTTTTACCCTGGTAAAGACGAGGGTTCCTCTCAGCCAACCATGTCCGGTTCCGTGGAAACCGCTTCCTACACACCAGGTATCTACAATTCGGAACTTCAACTTGGTAACACCACCCTGAACTTAGAATTGGTGGTGGACGAATCTCAGATAAAATCCGTTTCTTTTGTCAATCTGGATGATTCCGTCACAACCATGTACCCACTGGTGAAGCCTTCTCTCGAGTCCATCGAAGAAGCATTAATCGCCGGTACGCCCATTGACGAAATCCAGCTGACGGAAAAAAGCAAATACACCCAGACCATGCTAATTGATGGGATTAAAAATGCACTTTCTAAAGCAAGGAACCAGTAAACTGGTTCCTAACAAGAATTGCTCCGCAATTCTTATGCGATTAATCCCGAGGTTTCACTCGTTCCAGATCTGCTTTCCACAGTGTGTCCATGGCGTCACTTGGCATACGCAGGTCCCCACGTGGCGATACCGCCACAGAACCAACCTTTGGACCATCCGGGAGACAAGAACGTTTGAACTGCTGCTGGAAGAACCGATGATAAAACGTGTGCAACCATTTATAAATGGTCTGTGCATCGTAACTTCCTTCAAAGGTATCCACTGCCATGCGGAATATTTTCGATGGCATAAACCCAAACCGGAGCACATAGTAGAGGTAGAAGTCATGAAGCTCGTAAGGCCCTACGATGTCTTCGGTTTTTTGGGCAATTTCTCCGTCTTTTGGTGGCAACAATTCCGGACTTACCGGCGTATCCAGCACATCATACAGTACATTGCGCAAAGATTCGTCGGAAGTGTCTGCGTAATACTTCACCAAATAACGAACCAAAGTTTTTGGAACGGAACCATTTACACCATACATGGACATGTGATCGCCATTGTAGGTTGCCCACCCGAGAGCAAGCTCGGACAAGTCTCCCGTTCCGATCACCAATCCATTTACCTGATTGGCCACATCCATAAGAATCTGGGTTCTCTCTCTTGCCTGACTATTTTCAAATGTCACATCGTGATTTTCCGGATCATGACCGATGTCTGCAAAATGCTGTAATACCACGTCTTTGATTGGGATTTCTCGCAATACCGTACCCAAGGATTTTGCCAAACTAACCGCATTGTCATAGGTACGATTGGTGGTTCCAAAGCACGGCATGGTGACACAGACAATTCCCTTTCGGTCAAGCCCTAATTGATCAAAGGCACGAACCGTCACAAGAAGTGCTAACGTGGAATCCAATCCACCGGAAAGTCCGATAACCGCAGAGGAACAATGGGTATGTTTCAGACGTTTCACAAGTCCTGCTGCCTGAATGTTCAATATCTCATTGCAACGCTCTTCGCGCTGTTCTTGATTCGACGGCACGAATGGCGTTTTTGCATATATTCTTGTTAATTCTGTAGTTTTCACATCATCGAAGGAAAAGAAATGACGGACATATCCTTTTTGCTCAGGCGCAGAATACGTCGGAAATGCGGTCATTCTTCGGCGCTCCGCCACTAATTTTTTGACGTCAATTTCCGTTATGGCATCCTGCCCACCAAATGGCGGATTTTCTGCAAGAAGACTTCCGTTCTCTGCAATCAAATGATGTCCCCCATACACAACATCTGTGGTGGACTCTCCACTGGCTGCATCGGCATACACATAAGCACTCAGCGTTCTTGCACTTTGGGCTTTCACAAGATCTCTTCGATAAGCGGCTTTTCCCGTTACCTCATCACTGGCCGATGGATTTACAATCACCGTTGCTCCTGCCATAGCATGATAGGAGCTTGGTGGAACTGGCATCCACAAATCCTCACAAATCTCTATGGCGATGGCCAACTCGGGAACCTGCTCACAGGTGAAAATCTGTTTTGCACCAAAGGCTACCGGCTCCTTTTGAAACGGAAGGGAATAAGTGGTAGCTTTGCTATCATCTCTCTCTCCTCTAGCGTAAGCCTCTTCGCCGCCTCCAAAATGACGTCCCTCATAGAATTCGGAGTAGGACGGAACATGACTTTTGGGCACAATACCAAGTACCTTACCATGAAATACTACCGCTGCCACATTATAAAGACGGCCCTGATGCGTAAGCGGAAGACTTACGACAAATACGGTATCGCATTCCTCGGTCTCTGCCACAAAACGCTCCAACGCAGTCAACGCGCCCTGCAACAGTGGTTCCTGCAAAAACAAGTCACCACAGGTATATCCCGTAAAAGAAAGCTCTGGAAACGCCAGGAGTTTTATCCCTTGACCACTTAATTGTCTCGCTTTCTCAATCATTTTTTCACAATTATATTCACAATCTGCCACTCGCAAATCCGGCGCACAAGCACCTACTTTTATAAATCCATCAAGCATGCTTTCCCTCTTTTCTACTTATCTATAACTTAGAAAAGGACAGCGATTTGCTCGCTGCCCCATAACATTTCTTTTGTATAAACCCCCAAAATGCCGGTTCTTGATTTTTGACTCCTAGCATTCGCTAGGTGGGCAACCGCATGTGGTCTTCTGCCTTCCATTGCAATGTTTCCATTGTACTGAACAAGTTCAGCAGTGACGGCCTGGCATCCAATCACAGATATAGGAATCCCGTTTAAAGTATTGTAGGTTCAAAAATTCAAGAGTGTCGAACATCTCAGGAAGTCATACTATAAGTATACCGAATCTTTCCCAATTTATCAAGTATATGTTGCAAGAATTATTTGGAAATTGTTCTACAAAAATCGTTTTAATTCTTCCACCAATTGCTCTCTTGATGTCACAGTAACCGCTTGGATACCGACACGGCGAGCACCTTCCACATTTACCGGGCGGTCATCAAAGAAAATACATTCCTCTGGCTGAAGTCCATAGGTAGACAATAAGTGTTCATAAATCGCCGCATCGGGTTTGATTTTATGAATCTGATAGGACACCACCACACCATCGGCATCATCCAGAAAGCTTGCCCCCTTGGTGTGTATCCGAAACAATTCTTCCGAATAATTGGAAAGAATATAAATACCATAGCCTTTTTCTTTTAACTCATGCACCTTTTCCCACACTTCCGGCCGTGGCAGATGCATTCGCTCTCCATGACTCATAAACCACACAATCTCATCTTTGTACTCTGGGTATTTGTCAATATAATCTGCAATAATGTCCTGGCGTGGCCGAAGTGCTACGTCAAACTCTTCCCACAACGGATCACCAAACAATGTAGTTCCCAGATATTCCGCCTTTTCTTTTGACATTCCGTAGTCCGTAAGCATTTCTTTCCAACGGTACTCCAGCAACACATCTCCCACATCAAATACAATATTTTTGATCATAGAATTTTCCCTCTAGTTATTTCTTCGGTTCAAAATCATAACCAAACGCAGCACCTGCAATGCAGTAGAAACAACCGACGCCACGTACGTCAATGCCGCTGCACGCAACACACGCTTTGCCCCTGTGACTTCATCTCCATAAAGGATTCCTAAACTGTCAAGGATACGAACCGCTCTGGAGGACGCATCAAACTCCACTGGCAATGTCACCAACTGAAAAACCAAAACAGCGGAAAACAAAATGACACCGAACTGTGCCAATCCGGTAAAGCCTAAAATCAATCCTAATAGAATCAACGGCATGGAAATTTTAGAGGACAGATTCACCACTGGAACCATGGCACTACGAATGGAAAGTGGCGCATAACCGTTGGCATGCTGAATGGCATGACCGCACTCATGGGCAGCAACGCCGATGGCAGCAACGGAAGTGGAACCATACACGGAATCCGACAAACGAAGGATTCGAGATCTCGGATCATAGTGATCACTCAAGTTTCCAGCCACACGCTGAATTGCCACGCCTTGAACGCCAGCACTTCTCAGTATCATTTCTGCCGCCTGCTCGGCACGAATCCCTCTCTGGCTCATCATGCGGCTATACTTTTTAAAACTTCCCTTCACATTTGACGAAGCAATTATGCTAATGACCAATCCGATGATAACGAGGATATACGTCGGGTCAAACATGGAATAATACATTGGATACATAATCATTCTCCTTTCCCTTGTGTTATTTTCTTCATTTTTGATTGAGAATATACTGCATAATACGACTTTCGTAATTTCCCTCTAGGATTATGCATTGATTTCATTATACTGTTTATGATGGTTTTAGGCAAGATTTTTCTGGAAGTAAAAACCCCCATTCCGGATGGAATATCCGGAATGGGGGAAGTTATCTTTCTTTAATTGAAAATAGACTAAATAATTAATCCATCATCTTGAACAATTCTGGCCACACGTCAAAACTAAATCCTGCAGAGCGAATTTCCTGTTCGAAGTCATAATATGCCATTCCTCTAGCCTCAGAATACTTTTGGCCAATACAATCTTTTTCAGCCAATCCTAGAAACGTCTTAATATCACCATATACTGAAGACCACATTTCACCATACATGAAATCATAAAGAGCCCATGCATTTGTATATCCTAAATCAACCACTTTGATTTCTAAGGTTTGGTCATCTCGAATAATTGCATAATTATCAGCTATAAGCGTGATGACATCCCAGCCATTCTTTAGAATCTTATAATAAGCAGGTAACTGCCCCGCTCTATCAAATGCCTCTATAGCCGCTTCTTTCTTCATTCCAGCAGCATACTTTATTGCAAGCTTTGAAACATATACAAGGTATCTGCTCCCATCACCCATCTCATATGATACCCCGTTCTTAAAATTTTCTATTGTTGCTGCAGAAATCTCACGTAAGAATAAATTTTCTTTGCTCGTACCTTCCACAAAGTATGCCTTCGTATGTGCATAAGTACGCAAAGTCTCTTCATCAAAAACCACATCAGTATCTATCAAATAATAAATACCTTCAAATCCAGCAAGTTTTTCCCATCCACTAGAATGATACTCTTCAATCAACTTATAATCTTCAATTGTTGGATATTTCTCTTTAATGCACAGATTTACATCTAAGTAAGAATACACATTCGTGTCTTTTCTTTCCTGTACCGTCTTATAAGTCTTACTTATTGCTCCAGTAGCAAATGCCATAACTCCAGTTTCTGAGGAACCACCTGCAACTTCTCCACCTTGAGTAGATTTCACATAAAGCTTGCTACTTCCAGTAACTGACAAACTTGATCCCTGACTCCAAGTCTTACCATCCTTACTAAAACGAAGTCTACCTGGTTTACCATTGTCTAGCGTGGAAGTAACTGTCCAAGTTCCATTGCTTTCAACTTCAAAACAGAAATAACCATTTACTCCACCTTTTGCGTAATTGGCTTCTCCATTATATCTAAATTCCAATGGCACATAACCTGCTGGATACTTTACACTTAAAGTTACCTTGGTCCATTTCGCTGTCAATGTATGACTACTTGGCTGATTCATAACAACATCCGCTGTTATCTTCGCGCCACCACTTGTATACCATCCATCAAATATGTAACCAGCTCTACTAGGGCTTGGAAGGGTGCCATACTTTGTATTATACGTCACACTCTTAGTAGTAACTTTTCCCGAACCATCATTATAGTCTAATTTGACGGTAACACTAACAGGACTCCAATGTGCATATAAGGTGTGGTTTGCATTGGTATAAATGTTTCCACCAGAAGTCATTTTTGTTCCGCCACTGGCTGCAGTATACCATCCTGCAAACTTATATCCTGTTGGCGCTGTTGGTGTTGGCAACGTTCCATATTTACCGCCATAGTTCACTGTAATCTGGCTAATATTCGGACTACCACCATTTCCATTCAATGTAACTGTGTATTGAATTATATTCCAACGTGCATATAATGTATGGTTTGCATTGGTTACCAATGCAGATGTAGAACTCACTAATGTACCACCTGTTTTGGCAGTCCACCATCCTCCAAACTTATATCCTGCTACAGTTGTCGTCGGTGTTGGTAACGTTCCATACTTACTGCCGTAGGTTACCTTAATTGATGTCGGCGATACACTACCACCATTGGCATCAAGCAAAATGGTATACTGACATATTTTCCATTGTGCATACAACGTATGATTCGCTGCTGTACTCATAACAGTGCTAGCCGTAACATTGGTTCCACCACTTGGCTTGGTAAACCAACCTTGAAAAGTATACCCTGGTCTGCCTGCCGTTGGCAAAGAACCATATTTCGCATCAAATGCAATGCTTCGGCTTGGTATGCTACCTTCTCCACCGTTGACGTTAAAGGAAACGGTATAACTCTTCGCTGACCAATGTGCGAATAATTTATGGTTTCCATTTTCAACAATCTTATCACTTTTTGTCACCTTAGTTCCGCCCGTTTTTTCTGTATACCATCCAGAAAATTTATATCCTGTACGCTCTGGTTTTGGCAAGGAACCATATTTTCCACCATGAGTTACGGTTATGCTGTCTGGGCTAACTTCTCCCCCTCTTGGCTTCAATGTAACAGTGTACTTTTTAATTTCCCAGCGCGCATACAATGTATGGTTACTAGTCTGATTCATAACGGTGCTAGAAGTAACCTGTGCGCCACTTCCACTCGGTGTACGGAACCATCCTAAAAATTTGTATCCTGTTCTCGTTGGGCTTGTTAAGGAACCGTACTTGGAACCATATGCCACACTAATGCTTGGAATACTTCCAGATGCACCATTGAGGTTAAAGGAAATCGTATATTTCTTTTTCGCCCAATGTGCGTACAATGTGTGATTGGCATTTTTAACAATCTTTGTTGATGCAGTTACTTTTGTTCCACCAGACGCTGCAGTATACCATCCAGAGAATGTATATCCCGTCCGGCTTGGGGTCGTCAACGTACCATAGGTCTTATTTTTGGTTACCTTGATCTGGGTAATATTTGGACTTCCCCCATTTCCATTCAACGTAACGGTGTACGTTGTTGCCGCTGATGCATTTTGTTCCCCTACTATCACTGCCAGTGATAAAACAAATGCCATCATGCAGATTAACATTAGTTTCTTTTTGATTGAGTATTTCACTTCAATCGCTCCCTTCTGTGTTTTATTTTGCCAAACACGGTTTGACAACGTTTATAGTATATCACTTCGCACTCTTTTATTCAATCTTTTTTATATTTTTTTCATCCTTTACACACAAAAACAACCCTGAATTTTATAATCCAGAGTTGTTTTTTATAATTACTTATGATTTACTTTTTTGTTCTGGCAACATAGCGAATAATTCTGGCCACACATCAAAGCCTGTAAATCCTGCTTGTTGAATCTTTTCCTGGTACTCAAAGAATGCAATTCCACGTTCTTCGGAGTACTGTTTTCCAAGACTATCCTTAGCGTATAAGTCGAAGAATGTTTTAATCTCACCATATACTGTAGACCAATTTGCATTATTCATCATGTCATAAAGTGACCATGTATCTGTATAGAATAAATCAGTCACCATAATAGCTTTTGTTTCTGTATCTCGAATAATTACATAATTGTCCTTTATGAGCATAAGAAACTCATAGCCATCTTTTATAATTTGGCCATAATTAGCTGATTTCCCTGCTTTCGCGAAAGCATTATATATATTGTCTATGTTTTTGACCACTATAAACTTCAACGCATCTACACAAATTTGTGACAAATATCTTGATCCGTCACCCATCACATATTTTACTCCTTGTACAAAATCGTCAACCGGATATGCTGTATATTGTCGCATAAATAGATTTTCTCTATTCGTACCCTCCACGATAAACGCTTGTGTGTATGCATACGTACGTCGAGCCTCTTTATCATATACTAGCTCTGTTTTTACCAGATAAAAGACATTAGATCCTTCCAATCTTTCCCAACCTGTAGACGTATAGTTTGTAGTCAATTTGTATTCAGGAAAACTTCGATAATCTTCCAAAATATTTTCTTTCACCGCATGATGAGAGTAGACAACAGTATCTTTTGTCTCTTGCAGTGTTTTATATGTTTTGGTTGTTGCTCCTGTTGTGATGCTCATAGTACCTGCTTCCGGTTCCCCATAAGCTGCCACTCCACCTTCGGTGGATTTCACATAAAGCTTGCTATTTCCAGTAACTCGCAAAGTTGAACTCCAGTTTGTGGCACCTGTACTGAAACGAAGTCTACCTGTGGTGGATGATACACTCCATGTTCCATTGCTCTCTACCTCAAAGTAGAAATATCC
>JAZNJZ010000115.1:0-30432 GCA_045578325.1 Eubacterium sp. | reverse complement strand
GAGATGTGATTATTGCGTGAAATAGCACTTAATTGTGATGGAAATATACGGAAAAGTATGATATAATGCAGAAAGAAATAGATCTTAAAATTTTCAAGAGCTAGTCTGCTCATATTTTTCCGAAGAACACTTTACGCTATCCTTTGCCAAATCGGAAGTTGTATCACTATGATTAAATATGGTATAATCAATCTCAAAGGGAATCTGTAATAGACCTCTTAGGAAGAAAAATCCAAGGAGAGGAGTGCCTATGAAAAGAATTTTAATTTTTGCGTTACTATGTGTATTGCTGGTTTCATGTGGAAAAGAGCAGAAAAAAGAAGAGAATAACATAGAGATGGAAACTTCACAGAAATCATCCATGACATTTGTTGATTATGATCCGGGAAAGGAATTGCCTGAATATAAGGGCGTATGGGGACTGGATGTGGCAAACTGCAATGTGTATGTGGCTCGGGCGACGGAAAAATACGTGTGGTTTAGTTATGATTTGTCTTACTACATGCGTGCGGAAAAGAAAGAAGATGGGAAATATCATTTTTACCAACATTTTAATCACATTGGTGAGGGATACGCAGATGTGCAAGGCTCAGAAGGAATTCTTGAATTGAAGAATGGGATCTTATACGTGGCGATATGTCGCGGGCCGAATCATATGGAGAAGCTGGAAAAGGGAAAGCGAATGCAGGAGGAGTCAGAGCGACTTGTAAATGTGAAAACAATGGACGTTTTTCAGTATCTGGATGATTATGATAAGGCGTACCATTACAAGGAAGATAATCGTTTGTTTTATGCAACTCTTGGAAAGGAGCCAGACGGTAATCGGGTGTCGTCATTTAAAATATCTTTGTTTGAAAATGTAGAGTACTATTATCAATACGCCCATGATTATTGTTTTGGAAGCATTGATTTCACCAGTACCAAGAAGCAGTGTGATCAGACATGGGGCCAGCCGGTTGCGTTCCAAGAGAAAAAACATGGTACGGTATACACCTACCAATACCAGGATTATCAGGTTGATGTTTATTTTTCCACGGGAGGAAGTATTCAAAATATTTCACTGTATTTAAATTCAAAAGAAGAAGCGATGAAAAAATATCAGATAGGGGATTTTGTATTACAGGGGAGTCGAGTGATTCGGTACAAAGGAGCGAAAAATTCTATTGTTACTTTTCCTAAGGAGGCTGTAGCTGTTGGTGCATGGTCGTTTCAAAAATCAAAGCTAGTTAAGAAAATTCATGTACCGAAAGACCTTCATCTTGAACCGGAAGCATTTCGGGGGTGTCGGGCAAAATTAGTTACCTTCGAGGAAGGTAGAAAGAAGATTCCGCGGGAATCTTTTGCAAGTTTTGGAACTACAAAAAATGGCGTTCAAATGACCATTCGACTACCGAAATCAACACGAGTAATTGAACAAGAGGCCTTTCGATATGGATATGAGTATGGAATGAATCCGCTTCATCTTATATTGAATGATGGGTTGAAAAAGATTGAATCCATGGGTGTTTATGGTGTTGAGGTGGATTTGCCAAATTCCATAACCAAGATGGAACAGGCAGCCTATGGATCACCAGTTAAGAAGGTGTATTTACCAGAGGGGATTTCCGGATTGGAAGAAGGGGCTATCGATTTTTTGCACGAAGACACTTGTATAGGGGAACCAGATGAAAACTATGTGGTTTATGTGCCGTCTTCTGTGGATTTGCAGGGGAAGAATATCGCCATGAATGGTGTAGTGAAACGATACGAAAAGGAGTAGTCAGGCATGAATGACAAGAAAATAAACGACACATTGCAACAACAAAAGCTATTATTCGACGGTGCCTTTGGTACCTATTATGGGAAGGTGTATGATACCAAGGAACTTCCGGAACTTGCCAATACTCTTCATCCGGAGCGGGTTAGTCGAATTCATGAAGAATACATCCAGGCTGGGGCGCAGATTATCCGCACCAATACGTTTGCCAGTAATACTATTTCCATGGAATTGCCATGGGATGAGGTGCAGGAAAATATCCGCCAGGGGTATCGCTTGGCACAACAGGCAGCTGCAGCAAAAGAAGGGGCGGATGGAGCTCTTTATGTGGCAGCGGATATTGGACAGATTCCAGTGGAGAATCTGGAAGATTGGGAAACAATCTCGAAGGAATACGTAGAGATTTGCCGTACATTTTTAGAGGAAGGAGCAGAGATTATTATCTTTGAGACTTTTTCTGACATCGAGGACATTCGCGAAGCCATTGAATATGTTGGTGACCAGGCATTTGTTATTGTACAGTTTTCAGTGAATCAGTTTGGGTACAGCGGTTCGGGGCTCAGTGCAAGAAAACTGGTGCAGCGGGCAGAAGAAAATCAATATGTGGATGCCATAGGGTTTAACTGTGGTGTGGGGCCGGGTCACATGCAGCAAGTTATCGAAGGACTTCCAGTGTCAGGAAAGAAATATCTTACGGCGTTGCCAAATGCAAGCTATCCGCAGCTTGTGAGCAATCGTATGATTTTCAAAAATACAAACATGGATTATTTCTTGGAAAAAATTCAGGATATGATAAAAGCAGGTGTGGATATTGTAGGAGGGTGCTGTGGAACGACGCCAGAGTATGTTCGCGCTATGAAAGAGGCTCTTTCGCTGGAACAGCCCAAGAAGGAGATTGTTGAGGTGGAGCCGCAGAAAGCAAAAAAGCCAAAGGAAAATCCTGCCTTTTTTGCAGGAAAGGAAGGAAAGAAACTCATTGCGGTGGAGTTGGTACCACCCTTGGGAAGCGATGACCAAGTGCTGATGGATGCTGCCCATTTGCTTTTGAAAAGTGGAGCAGACGTGCTGACCTTCCCGGATTCTCCGTCGGGACGAACGAGAGCGGACTCGGTATTAATGGCAGAAAAAGTAGCGAAGGAGACAGGGATGTGCGTCATGCCTCATCTCTGTTGTCGAGATAAAAATGCCATTGCCATGCGTTCTCAAGTACTGGGGGCGTACATTAATCGCATTCAAAATTTCCTTGTTATTACGGGAGATCCGATTCCAACCTTGGCGAGAGGGGATGTAAAAAGCGTATTTAACTTCGACTCCGTTGGGCTTATGCGACTGATGAATGACATGAATGAGGAGCAGTTTGCAGAGGCGCCCATCTGTTATGGTGGTGCCATCAATCAAGGCCGTAAAAATCTGGACATGGAGATAGCCAGAGTGAAAAAGAAAATGGAAGCCGGCGCAACCTTTTTCTTTACCCAGCCCATCTGCACCAAGGAAAGTGTGGAGCGTGTGCGACGAATCAAAGAAGAAACAGGAGCACGGATTTTATGTGGTGTTATGCCATTTGTCAGCCTTCGCAATGCCACCTTTATGAAAAATGAAATGACGGGCATCGGCGTGACGGATGAAGTGTTGGCGCGGTATCGTGCGGATATGACCAAAGAGGAAGGCGAGGAGACAGGTGTAGAATTGGCGAGAGAAATGATGGCTCTTGCGGAGGATTTTGCTGACGGATATTATTTCTCCTTCCCATTTAACCGCGTGCATATGTTGGAAAAGATTTTGCAGTAATAACGATAAAGGGGGAGCTTATGACGACAAAAGAGACGACTCGCGCATATTTTGACAGCTTAATGTTGGAAATGCGTCTGATGGATAGTGGAGTGCCAAGTACGGAATTTGAACTTTATGGAAAGAAATTTCGTACGCCGATTATGACAGCGGCGCTTTCTCATATTGGAACATTTAATCAGGATCTGCCAAGTGGTATGGTACAGTATGCCAAGGGGGCAGCCATGGCAGGTGCGGTACATTGGATTGGCATGGGAAGCGATGAAGAATTTGAAGAAGTGGTGGCAGCAGGAGCCCCAACCATTCGAATCATTAAGCCATATGCAGATGAGGAGAAAATCTTTGAGATGATTCGATGTGCAGAGAGAAATGGCGCGTTGGCAGTGGGAATGGACATTGATCACATGTTTGGGCTGGAAGGAAATCCTGACATCTGTATGGGAGAGACGATGGCGGTTAAATCCTCGGAAGATTTGCGTCGTTATGTGGAGTCCACGAATCTTCCATTTATCATAAAGGGTGTGCTCAGTGTGCATGATGCAGTAAAATGTGCAGAAATCGGTGTGAAAGGAATCGTGGTTTCCCACCATGGCGGAAGACTGGATTATGCGGTTCCGCCGCTATATGTGTTGCCGGATATCGTGAAGGCAGTGGGAGACAAGATGCCAATCTTTGTGGATTGTGGTATTTGTTCCGGAATGGATGCCTACAAGGCGCTGGCATTGGGAGCCACAGCTGTTAGTGTGGGACTTCATCTGATTCCTTGTATTCGTCAGGGTGGTGCGGAAGGTGTAGGCAAACGCATCCAGGAGATGACAGAGGAATTGAAGGGAGCAATGGCGTATACTGGTGTGAAGACTACAAAAGAATTTGATGCTACAGTGATTCGACGTCTGTAGAACGGAGGTTGTTATGAGACTTGGGGGTACGGTTTTTTATGAAGGAACAAACCCAGAAGAATATGCATTGGCCCATGTGAAAAAAGGATTTGGTGCGGCGTTGTGTCCAGATTGGTTGTCGCTGGAACGCCCGGCAGAGCTGGAAGAGTTTAAGCGAGCCATGAAAAAACATGACATTCGCATTGCGGAGGTGGGGGCTTGGTGCAATCCGCTGCATCCGGATAAAAAAGAGGCAGAAGAAAAGATACAGTACATGATTCAGCGATTGCAACTGGCAGAGGAACTGGAGGCTGTGACTTGTGTCAATATACTGGGTTCAAAGTCCACTGCCAACTGGTATGCACCGACGAAAGATGGATATAGTGAGGCGTTTTTTGAAGAGTCTGTGGCGGTGAGTCAGCGGATTATCGATGCTGTAAAGCCGAAACACACAAAGCTTTCTTTTGAAATGATGCCCTATTATTTTTTGGATAATGGTCAGGAATATTTGCGATTCTTGGAAGCGGTGGATCGGAAGGCGGCGGGAGCGCATCTGGATATTTGTAACACCATTAGCAGTCCACGATTGTTATATCACAATGCGGCTCATATTCGTGAGACCTTTGCAACATTAAAAGATCATATCGTAACATTGCATCTAAAAGATCTTGCGCTGCGTCCTGACACCTTCACAGCTGAAGTGAATGAGGTGCTGATCGGAACCGGGGATATGGATTACGAGGTGTTGATGGAGGAGATTGCTGCTTTGCCAGCAGAGATACCAGCCATATTGGAGCATTTGCAGACGGAAGAAGAGTACGATGCGGCGGCAGCAGCTACCGTGTCTTTTGCGGAGAAGGTGGGGATGGTCCGAGAGGGCATGATGTGGCATATGTAAAGAAAGAAGGGGCTACCTATACAAGCGATTAGAACTCATTTGTGTAGGCAGTCCCTTTTGGTTAGTCTATGATTTTTCCATCGGTTGATATGGTCACAACACGCCAAGAGATAAACTTGCCACTAGATTGAATCGCCTTTTTGGCGGCGTATTCAATACCGCCACAACATGGAACTTCCATGCGAACAATGGTGATGCTTTTGATGCTGTTGTTTGTAATGATTTCCGTTAATTTGTCTGAATAATCTCCTTCATCCAGCTTGGGACATCCAATGAGGGGGATATGATTACGGATAAATTCATTGTGGAAATTGCCGTAAGCATATGCGGTACAATCCGCTGCAATTAGGAGATTGGCATTGTCAAAATACGGTGCTTTCAGAGGGGCAAGTTTAATTTGAACAGGCCAGTGTTGGAGCTGACTTGTGAAGGATGGAAGGGAAGACTCTTCCTTTTTTGCTTTGGCGGCTAGCACGGCAGTCTCGTTATAGGCAGGTGCTTCTCGTTCTTCAAAGGTAATCGCACCTGTTGGACAGGTAGGGAGACAATCACCTAGACCGTCACAGTAATCCTCGCGCATCAGTTTTGCTTTTCCGGCAACTATATCAATTGCCCCTTCGTGACAAGCGGTAGCACAAGCGCCGCATCCGTTGCATTTTTCTTCATCAATTTTTATAATTTTTCTTATCATATGAACTTCCTCCCGTTTGATTATCTTGACCTTACAAGCTTATCATAGTACAATAAGCATGCAATGTATGTTGAAATTTCAACAAAATTAGAACTTTTTGGTTCATAAGGGAGAAGAAATGAAGAAATATTTTGAAGTTATACGACAGTGTGTATTGTTCGCGGATATCAAAGAGGAGAATCTGTTGGCAATGATGGGGTGTCTGGATGCTAAGGTGGCAATGTTTGCAAAAAAGGAAACGGTGGTTGCAGAGGGTGATCCAGCCAGATATATCGGTATTGTATTGTCAGGTTCTGTGCGAATCATGCGAGTGGATTACTATGGGAATCGAAGTATTGTAACCAATGTAATGCCGTCGGAACTTTTTGGCGAGAGCTTTGTCTGTGCAGGGGTGCCGACCATGCCTGTGGACATTGTTGCAAATGAGGATACCGAAATCCTGCTAGTGGAATGCGGAAAGCTCCTTCATACATGTAGTAATGCTTGCGAGTTTCATCGCCAGATGATCTACAATCTGCTGAAAGTAGTTGCAGGAAATAATCTTGTACTAAATGAAAAGATTGACATTACATCAAAGAGGACCACGAGAGAAAAGCTAATGACGTACTTGACGCTGCAGGCGAAAAAGCAAGGAAGCAATCGATTTGAAATTCCCTTTAATCGTCAGGAACTAGCGGATTATCTAGAGGTGGAACGAAGTGGGCTTTCTACAGAAATTGGGAAATTGCAAAAAGAAGGCGTCTTGATAAGTCAAAAGAATAAATTTGAATTATTGTAATATATGAAGAAGGGCATATCCTAACATTGTAGGATATGCCCTTGTGTTGTTGTGTTGTGTGTGTACCGAATTAATCGGTAAAGTTATCGAAATAACCCTGAATGTGAATGATTGGTGTTCCTTTGTGTCCAGAACCACTTGTAAGGTCACAGAGAGAACCAATCAAGTCTGTAAGCTGTCTAGGGGTTGTACCCTGGGAAGCCATATTTCCTACCAAGTTGTCATTTTTCTGCTTGATACTGTTAGAAATTGCTTCTTTCAGCTCGGCGCCGCTCAAGTTTTTGAAATCGTTGTCGGCAAGATATTTTAATTTCAGCTCGTTTGGTGTACCTACGAGACCAGCGGTAAAGGCAGGAGATACGACAGGATCTGCCAACTCCCAAATCTTACCCTGCGGATCTTTGAATGCACCATCGCCGTAAACCATAACTTCAACGTGTTTGCCGGTTTTCTCCAGCATTTTTGCCTGAATGTCATCAACCAAATCCTGACACTCACGAGGGAAGAGTTTGATCATATCCTCGGTGGATTTGTTTGAACCAAGCAATCCGTATTTTGCATTGTAGCCCTTGTTGTTTACTGGAGCAGTTAAGATGTCATCCATACAACAAACAGCCTTTGCGCCAGCTTCCATCAAGATACGTTTTGTACGTGCTCTTGTGTGGATATCACAAGTGATAATACAGTCTGTGTAGTCAAGAATGGTTTTTGCCTGGTTTGCAAAAATAATCTCAACTTCTGCACCTGCCTCTGTGATGATGTCTGAATAATACTGAACATAATCGACACCAGTGAACTCATGCTTGTTCTCTCCAAATAACTCGCGATATTTCTCTAATGTCAAAACATCGGAATATGGATTGATTCCAGCGTTATCCAACTGATCGTAAGTTAAAAGTGCATTACCAACTTCGTCACTTGGGTAGCTCAGCATCAGCACGACTTTCTTAGCACCCATAGCGATTCCCTTCAGACAGATCGCAAAACGGTTACGAGACAAGATAGGGAAGATAACACCGATGGTGCCACCACCTAATTTCGCCTTTACATCGTCAGCGATATCCTGAACGGATGCGTAGTTTCCTTGTGCGCGGGCAACGATTGACTCAGTCAAAGCGATTACGTCTCTGTCGCGGAAGGAAAATCCTTCGCTTTCAGCAGCCTCCAAAACGCTTGTTACTGCGATGTCAACCAGATCATCGCCTTCACGAATGATCGGACAACGAATACCTCTTGATACAGTTCCAACTTTTCTTTCCATATTATCACCTTCATATTCTAGAATGCTCCCTAAACCTAAAACGCCGTTTTTATTATACATGGAAGTGACGCTCATTGCAAGAAAGTTTTTATGTGTAATAATTGCTAGAAAAAAACTTCGTGATTTTCAACAAAAGATGCAAGGAGTTTTTGGGAAAATTGTTACTATTACACAAAAAAACCGAAGATTTTATTGAAAAAAAACATAAAGTGCGATAAAATAAGTAGTGGAGGGCAGTGCGTATGATGGAACAAGAACTTTTTAAGATTGCAATTGAATATGTGAAGGAAATCGTCCTGTTTTTTGATGAACAGGGGAAGATTCAGTATGCCAATCGCATTGCAAAAGAGTCTCTTGAGTATGGAGAAGAGATTTATCAGTATACGATCAGTGATATTTTCCCATCAATTTGCGAAAACCAAAATGGACGAGTTCGGATTCTGTGCTCATTGGATGTGGTTGTGTCTGGGAATTGCGCCTATCGAAAAAATCGTACTTGTTTTCAGACAGAAGCCCAGATCATGCAGAGTAAAGAATACGAAAATATGTACATATGCATGGCGAAAGATGTGTCTGCCAGGGATTATTTGGAGAGGAAAGTAGTTCAGGCCGGCCAAGAAATGAAAGAAGCGGAAAAGGTAAAAAATCAGTTTGTGGCAAATGTTACCCATGAACTTCGTACACCAGTGAATGGGATTTTGGGTAACATTAAGGAGCTACTTTTGAAAGAGGAGGACCTGGAAAAGCAAAGAATTCTGCAGTTGGTTCAACGTGGTTGTGGCGATATGAATGCCATTATTAACAACATCTTGGACTTTTCTAAGTTGGAGGCAGGAAAATTTTTGTTGGATCCACGGGAATTTGTTTTTCGGGACATGATCGATTATGTGAAAAACAATCATATAAATCGAATCACAGAAAAAGGATTGAAATTTTTTATTACGATATCTCCGGAGGTGCCGGAGAAAATCATTGCCGATGAATTGCGTATTGTACAGATTTTGAACAATCTATTGTCCAATGCGTGTAAGTTTACATCGGTAGGAAAAATTATGGTAGAGGTGGTAAAGACGGCGCAGATTGGTGACCGAATTGAGCTGTTCTTTATTGTTATCGACTCTGGTATTGGCATTGATAAAGCAGGACAAGACAAATTGTTCCAAAGCTTTTCACAAGTGGAGGCATCCATTTCCCGAAAATATGGTGGGACTGGTCTTGGGTTGAATATTTCAAAGCAGTTAGTGGAACTGATGGATGGAAATATTCATGTAGAAAGTGAATTAGGAAAAGGTACTACATTTTCTTTCCATATATGGGTGGATGTTCCGAAAGGAACGGAGGAGACACCAAATGTGCAAATCGACATGCAGGCGGAAAGAAGGAAGTTGGCCACATTTATTAATGATGTGGATGATGAAAAAGTATGGAAGTATGGAGAAGAAGAAAATCTCATAGAAGTTGAGAAGAAGATGTCGAAACTGATTCTTAGTGTAGAGATGGAGAATTGGGAAAAAGCAGAGATGTTTGCCGATACCCTAAAGCAGCTATTGGAGGAAGCGCCTCATGAAATCAAGAGCGGGGCGTTGCGTCTGAAGATGGCAGTGCAAAAAGGGGATTACGACAAAACACAAGCAGCGTATGAAAAGTTGAAAGGATTATTGGAACAATAGAGGAGTGATGGGATGAACGAGTACCAATCGCTAAAGAAAAAGTGGAAAGTTCTAATCGTAGATGATGTGGAAGCCAATCGTTTCGTGTTACGAGATATCATACAGGAGATGGGATATCAGCCGATTTTGGTGGAACATGGCAAACAAGCGTTGAAGATTGTTTCTAGGATGCGACCACAATTAATTATTTCTGACATTTCTATGCCAGAGATGGATGGTTATGAATTTTGTGAAATTATAAAGAAGGATGCGGAGTTAAGAGACATTCCGATTATATTTATTTCCGCCTTTGACAATCCGGAGGATATTACAAAAGGGTTTAATCTGGGGGGAGAAGATTACATAACAAAACCCTTTATCCCAGAGGTGGTAAAGGCGCGGGTGCGGTTACATTTGAGATTGTATGATACGGCCCAAGATTTGCAAGAGTCCAATCGCCAGTTACAGACATTGGTGGCGGAACAAGTAAGGCAATTGGAGTTGGAAAAAAAGAACGTGCTATATGCATTGACTCGTGTGGCAAGGGAGAATGCATGTTACGATGAAAGACATATGGAGAGACTTTGCTATAATTGTCGAATCATGGCAGAGGCGATGCAATTGTCTGCGGAGTACGATGATATAATATCCGATAGCTTTGTGGAAACCATTGAGTTGGCGGCGCCATTGTGTGACCTTGGTAACGTGGCTGTACCTACGGATATTTTACAGAAGAAAGATTCCTTGTCGCAAGAGGAAGCAAAGGTGATGCAAACCCATGCGATGATAGGAACACGTATTTTGCAAGATGTATTGAATGTGGGAGACTATAATGATTTTATTCAAATGTCCATGGATATTGCGCATTATCACCATGAGAATTGGGATGGTTCGGGATATCCTGAGGGGATAAAGGGAGAAGAGATTCCTCTTCCTGCACAAATCATGGCATTGGTAAGTGTTTTCTGCGCGTTGACCGAGACTCGAGTATATCGTGATTCCTACGATATGGAAGCGGCGTTAGAAATTATGGAAAAGGATTCGGGAGTGAAGTTTAACCCGACATTGTTTGATATATTGAAAAAAATTCATCGACAGTTGCGATAGTAATTGTATTTAGATGAAGGCGGGATGGTGAGATTCAGATGATGACAGAAGAAGAATTTTATCGGATAGCCACTTTTCTAAAAGAGCGGTACGGCATTGATATGAGTGCGAAGAAGGAAATCATGAATGGTAGATTGGAAAACTATCTGAGAGCGGGGAACTGGAAAGACTATACAGAGTATTTTCGGAAGATGCAGGAGGATGAGACGGGAAGATTGGAAAAGGAGTTAGTAAATCTTCTGACAACCAATCATACGTATTTCATGAGGGAGTTTGAGCATTTTGATTTTTTGCGGCAGGAAGTTCTTCCGTGGCTTCGGCAAAAAGAATCTAGAAATCGTGACCTATGTATTTGGTGTGGGGCATCTTCTACGGGCGAGGAGCCCTATACACTGGCGATGTTGTTGTTGGATTTTTTTGGATTGGAACATGAATTTTGGGATACAAAAGTGTTGGCAACAGATGTTTCTACGGAAGCATTACAACGTGCATTAAGCGGAATATACAAAAAAGACCAAGTGATGGATATACCAAGCAATTGGCGTCGGAGATTTTTTCGCGATTTGCATGATGGCCAGCGGGTACAAGTGACGGATGAAGTGAAAAAAGAAGTTATATTTCGCCAGTTTAATCTTATGGATCCATTTCCGTTTCGACGAAAAATGCATATTGTGTTTTTGCGAAATGTGATGATTTATTTTGACCAAGATACAAAAAGAAAATTAGTACAGAAGGTATATGATTCCATGGAGCCGGGCGGATATTTGTTCGTGGGAAGAACCGAGACGATAGATCGGGGGGAAACACCATTTCAAATGATCCAACCGTCTATTTTTCGAAAATAGGGGAGAAAAAAGTATGGCAAAAATACGCGTTTTAGTAGTGGAAGATTCGATGGTGTTTCGGAGACTTTTGGTAGAAGCGTTAAACCGGGATCCTGACATTGAAGTGGTGGCGGTGGCAGAAGATCCGTTTCAAGCACGAGATGCCATTATTGAATATCGGCCAGATGTTATGACGTTAGATGTAGAACTTCCTCGCATGAGCGGAATTGAATTTCTTCGTAAATTGATGCCACAATACCCACTGGCAACAATCGTCATCAGTTCTTTAAGCGACAAAGTATTTGATGCATTGCAGGCGGGAGCGGTGGATTTTGTGGAGAAACCGTCACTTACACAAAAGTCTCAGTTGGAACAGTTTATGAGACAGGATTTGCCGATTATGATAAAGGCAGCATCTGTGGCAAAGTTGGATCAGTTGCGGCGAAAGCATCCGGAAATTGTGGCGGGGGCGCTGACCCAAAAGCAAAAAAAAGATGTTGTGATTGCTATAGGAGCCTCTACAGGAGGTACCGAAGCTACAGCAGAAGTGCTTCGGGAATTTGGAACCGATATTCCAGGGATTGTGGTGGTTCAGCACATGCCTGCTGGATTTACCCAAATGTATGCAGAACGTTTGAACCGTTCGTGTCGTGTGGAAGTGAAAGAAGCGAAGACGGGGGATTTGATTCAGCCCGGAAGGGTGTTGGTTGCACCAGGCGGGGAGGAACATTTAAAGGTAGTTCGAGTGGGAGAGAATTATCAAGTGGTGTGTCGCAGAGGTGATAAAGTTAGTGGACATTGTCCTTCTGTGGATGTCCTTTTTCAATCGATGGCAGAAACGGTTGGGAAAAATGCTATTGGTATATTGCTCACTGGTATGGGGAGTGATGGAGCACAAGGATTATTGAAAATGAAACAACGAGGAGCGCGAACAATTGCGCAAGATGAGAGCAGTTGCATTGTATACGGGATGCCGAAAGTGGCATACGAATTAGGAGCGGTACAGTATCAGGAAAAAATATCGGATGTTGCAAGACGGACGTATCAGATATTAAATTCAATGTAAAGGAGAGAAAAGTATGAGAATATTATTGGCAGAGGATGATTTTGTTACAAGAAAGTTTATGACGAGTTTCTTATCAAAGTACGGCAACTGTGATGTTACAGTAGATGGTATGGAGGCTGTGGATGCTTTTTTGATGGCACTGGAAGATGGGGAACCGTATGAACTTGTATGTCTTGATATCATGATGCCAGTTATGGACGGTTATCAGGCGTTGCAAGGAATTCGTAATTTGGAAAAAGAACGCGATATTCCACCGGAAAAAGCAGCAAAAGTAATTATGGCAACCGCATTGAACGATGAGAGCAATGTGAAGATGGCATTTGACTTGGGTTGTACGGTTTATACAGGAAAACCAATTGATCAAGAGCGATTTGAGATGGCATTGAAAAAATTGGGGATTGCGTAGAAAGGAGTAGGTAGATGGCAGAAGAATTTAATTTGGACGGCATGTTAGAGGTTTATCTCTACGAAAACAATCAGTTGCTGGAGCGTCTTCAGGAAATTGTATTGGAGCAAAAAGATGAAGCGTGTTTTGACGAAGACAGCATCAATGAAATCTTTCGTACCATGCATACCATCAAAGGTTCTTCGGGCGTGATGATGTTTGATGAGGTGACAAAAATATCTCACAAACTAGAGGACGTGTTTTATTATCTGCGTGAATCTCAACCGAAGAATGTTCCACATTTGGAACTGGTAGAGCATGTTTTGACGGTGTCAGACTTTATTGCGGCAGAGATGGAAAAGCTGGAAAATGGTGGGACTGCAGACGGAGATGCCACAGCGATTTACGATGAAGTGGATAAGTTTCTGACGAAGATTAAAAGCAATGACGCCGATGCGGAAGAAGTGATCAAGGAAAATGTTCACGAGGAACCGCAGCAGTTTTATATTGCACCGATGGCAAGTAGCGCCAGCAAATTTTTCAAGATTTATCTTACATATAAAGAAGGAACTCAGCTGGCAAACATACATGCATATAAGGTTGTATACGACTTGAAAGAAATCGCAGAAGATCTTTTGTATACACCAGAAGATATCATTACCAATGAAAAAAGTGCAGATGTTATTATGGATCAGGGATTTTTGATGCTTCTTCAGACACAGAGCAGCGAAGAAGATCTCCGTGAGATAATAAAAGAAGGCTATGAACTAGAGAAAGTAGAAATCGTACCTTGTACGGCACAAGATTTTCAGCAGGGATTTGATAGTGTTGGTTCGGAAATCCGTATCGATTTGGAGTCCAGTGTGGAAGAAATCGAGAAGCGGGCCGAAGAGGGGGCAGCGTCCTTAAAGGAAGACGAAGGAAGAGCGGAAGCAAAATCAGAGGAAAAGCCAAAACCATTGGCACCGGGAGATTTTGTTATTCAGTCTAAGGAGCCTGGAAAAGCAAAGAAACTTGCTAAGGACAAACCAAAGAAAGCAGAAAAAGCATCCTTTATCAGTGTAGATGTTCGTAAGATGGATATGCTGATGGATTTGATTGGTGAGTTGGTAATTTCCGAGTCTGTTGTGTTACAGAATCAGGATTTGAAAGTGCCGGGGTTGAAGTTGGATAACTTTAATAAGGCAGCAGGACAAATGAGAAAGATATCTTCGGATCTACAGAATGTAATCATGAGCATGCGAATGGTGCCGTTGACAAATACATTCCAGAAGATGAATCGTATTGTCTTTGACGTATCTCGAAAACTGGGAAAAGATATCGAGTTCGAGATGATAGGAGAGACTACAGAAGTAGACAAAAATATCATTGAGCATATTTCGGATCCGTTGATGCATCTTGTGCGAAATGCGGTTGATCATGGTATCGAGACGCAGGAAGAACGAGAAGCTAGTGGAAAGACGGAAAAAGGACGTGTTACCTTATCTGCGAAAACGGAATCCGGAAAGGTTTGGATCGGTGTACAGGACAATGGAGCTGGCTTGAATCGCGAGAAGATTGTTGCGAAAGCGAAGAAACAAGGAATCATTGATCCGTATAAACCAGATAGCGAGTACACGGACAAAGAAGTATATCAATTCATCACACTCCCAGGATTTTCAACCAATGAGCAGGTGACGGAGTATTCTGGTCGTGGGGTAGGAATGGACGTGGTAGTTTCCAATTTGCAATCCATCGGCGGTTCGTTGGAGATTGAGAGTGAGCCGGGACAAGGAAGCGTCATGTATCTGAAGATTCCGCTTACATTGGCAATTATCGATGGAATTGTGATGGAAGCAGGCGGTACTACATTTGTAGTAGAAACTGGAATTGTGAAGGAATTTATCGGAATTCGGGAAAATACGGTTATTACAAAGCCGAATGGTGAAGAGTTTGTTATGATTCGTGGAGAAGGATATCCAGTTCTTCGACTGAGTGAGTGGTATCATCTAGAAAAAAGTGATGACGCGGATACACAAGAAGCGATGATTGTTATGGTGGAGATGGAAGGAGAGATTCTCTGTATCCTTGTAGATCGACTGGTGGGCAAACAAGAAATTGTCGTAAAACCGATTCCGGATTATATCAAAAAGGTGAATGGATTATCAGGATGTACCCAGTTAGGGGACGGAAGCATTGCATTGATTCTGGACGTAGCTGGATTAATTGAATAAATATATAGAAAGGAAAAGGCGCATATGAGTGAACAACAGGACAATTTAAGTTTAAAAGAGAAGTATGTAACTTTTATGTCCGGGAAAGAGTATTTTGGTCTGAAGATTGAACATGTGAATGAAATCATTGTGCTACAGGATATCACGGCGATACCTGAAAGTGAGGATTACATCAAGGGGCTTATTAATCTTCGTGGAAAAATCATACCGGTCATAGATGTTCGGCTTCGTTTCAAACAAGAACCAATTGAGTACAACGATCGTACATGCATTATCGTGATCAATGTTCAGTCCACAGTGGTGGGATTGATTGTGGAAAAGATAGCAGAGGTTGTGGAGATTCCAGAGGAAAATCTCTTGCCATCCCCATCCATTGGCCACAATGAAAAAAAGAAGGCAAAAGAGCGGTACGTATACGCAATCGGCAAGGTGGGGGATTCTGTAAAACTTCTGCTGGATCCCGACAAATTAATCAGTGATAATGATTTAACACTGATGGAGCAGGCAAGTGAAGAAGCACAAGAGTTACAAGAGATGGAAGAATAAGGAGGACAAAAAGTATGGAATGGAATAAGAATATGAAAATACAGACGAAAGTTTCGATTGGTTTTGCTATTTTGGAAACCGTTGTTATGATTGTTATGGTTACGGGGTACCGGACAATGTGCAAGATGGTTGATTCATCGGATCCAGAAACAATCAAAGCGGATTATCGTAGTTTGATGTTTGGTGTATTTGTGGGAATGGTTTTGCTTATTATAGGCCTTTCGGTAGGGATTTTAGGAAAAATGCGTAAATCCTTCCGTCAGTTATCGGCTGTGGCAGACAAGTTAGCGATGGGTGAGATTGATGACATTACAATTGTGAAAGAAGGAAACGATGAGTTTGGATTGTTGGCCGGTGATGTACAGCAGGTGGTTGCTTCCATGAAAGAACAGTCACGTCTCGCAGAAGAGATGGCAACTGGTAATATGATGGTTGATATTCATCCAAAATCCGATCGTGATGTATTAGGAAATTCATTGAAAAAATTGGTAGAGGGAAATCGTGAATCCATTCGAAATATCAGTGAGTCTACATTCCAGGTATCTACCAGTGCATCCGAAGTGGCAAGTGCCAGTGAGGCATTGGCGCAGGGCTCTACAGAGCAGGCAAGTGCCATTCAAGAGATTACAGCGTCGATTACTGATATTGCTGGAAAGACAAGAAAAAATGCGGATGAGGCAAATGAGGCTTCCAGTTTGGTGGCAAATGCTATTGTAGACGTAAAACGTGGCAACGATCAGATGAGAGAAATGATGTATGCCATGGAAGACATCAATGCGTCTTCTGAAAGCATCTCCAAGATTATTAAAGTAATTGATGATATTGCGTTCCAAACCAATATCCTTGCGTTAAATGCGGCAGTAGAGGCGGCAAGAGCAGGAGAAGCAGGAAAAGGTTTTGCTGTAGTTGCAGAAGAGGTTCGTAATCTGGCTGCAAAGAGTGCGGCGGCTGCTGCTGAAACAGCAGAGTTGATTGAAGACTCAATTCGTAAAGTTGAGGTAGGTTCCAGCATTGCAGGAAATACGGCGAAGGCGTTGGAAGAAATAACGACAGCTGTAGAAAAGACGGAATCCATTATAAATGGAATCGCAGATGCATCGAATTATCAGGCAACTGCCATCGAGCAGGTAGATCAGGCCATTGTTCAGGTATCTCAAGTGGTACAGAATAACTCGGCTACTAGTGAACAGTGTGCGGCAGCAAGTATGGAGTTGTCAAATCAGGCTAGTTACATGAGAGAATTGCTTTCTGCATACAATGTGGGAGAAGCTTATCGCTATTCATCAACGGGTGGGGCAAGAAATTATTCCAGCAAAGCAGAGCGTAATGAACAGATCATCTCATTGCAAGATGGATTTGGAAAATACTAATCAGATTGAATAAGAATGGAGCATACCGGCGTCTATGTTGCCGGTATGCTTTTTATGACTGAAAGTAACTATTCAGAGTCCTTGTGAGGTGACAGATAAATACGTCGCATTTATGCATAAGAATTTATCCGTCACCTCACAGGGTAACTCGAATAGAGTTACCGCCCCCAAAATGAGCATTTAAGCTTTGAAAAAGCGAGTGAGCACTCGTAAAGAGTGCGAAAATGCGAATGTGGGGGCAAGGGCTCTGAATAGTTATGACTGAAAGTATATTGGAGGGGTTGTTGTGGAATTTTTAAAGTATAACGAGGAAATCCAAGAGAAATTTGAAAAGATAACGCTATTTCTCTTTTCTTTATATAGTATTGGAATGGCTACGCTGAGTGCGATACAGCAGTGGAAAGCATGGTTAACCATTTTAATATTGCTTGCTATGCTAGTGGGGCTTGGTGTGCACGTATTTCACGTGCGGACATACGCCTTTCGGGCTTTTGTGGTTTCTGTGGGGGCACATATCAGTCTTGCACTTTATGCGTGCCAGGTGGAGAATTTGTTTCCCCTATTTCTAGTTGTGGTAGCTTTTGGAATTATAATGGTGCTTTATGCGATACCACAGTTGATGTGGATTAACGTTGCGACCACTTCGATATTGCTTTTCTATCACATTGTTGTTGTGGGAACGATTCAGGTGCAGGAACTGTTGTGTTCCGATAGTTCCATTTTTTTGATTCTGAATGTGTTCTTGACGCAATATTTGATCTATTTTTTTGGAAAAAAAAGAAATGCAGGAAATCAGGAATTTTTGCGGCTTAGTATGGCCTTAGCAAATGCGGAACGAAGTAAGCATGATTTCCTTGCGAATGTGAGTCATGAGATTCGTACGCCAGTAAATACCATATGTGGAATGAGTGAGTTGGCCTTAGAAGAAGAAAATCTGAAGAAAATGCAAGAGGCGATGTTTGATATTCAATCAGCGGGACGCAATCTGTTATCTGTGGTTAGCGATGTTTTGGACTTCTCAGAATTACAATCTGGAAAAATGGAGCTAGAAGAGGAAGAATACAATATATCGTCCACGATTAATGACATTATTAACATGACGATGGCGCGGAAGAATCAAAAGAATCTAGAGCTTGTGGTGGATTGTAATGCCGATCTTCCTAGTTGTCTGTTGGGAGATGAGAAAAAGATCCGTCGTGTAATTATGAATATTGTAAACAATGCCATCAAATTTACCAATGAAGGTGGTGTCTGTATTGGGATTGATTTTCGTCGGGAATCCTATGGTATTAATCTAATCCTAACGATAAAAGACACCGGAATTGGAATGCTAGAAGAAAACATTGAGAGATTGTTTACTAGTTTTAATCAAGTAGATACGAAGCGCAATCGGCAAGAAGGTGGAATTGGTCTGGGACTTGCTATTTCGAAAGCGTTGGTGGAGAAAATGGGTGGTGTACTCAATATTCGTAGTAAGCTGGGAAAAGGAACCACCGTTCGCATTGTAATTCCGCAAAAAGTTGTGGAGGATCGTCCGATTGCTCGACTGGAACATACGGATAACTTACATATGGCAACCTATATTGATATGGAACAATTTCGTATGCGTTCCATCCGTGATGCCTATAGTGCCAGCGTATTCCGAATGGCAGCAGCGATGCAGGTGCGTACACAGAATTGTCGCAACCTGGCAGAATTAAAACGAAAAGCAAGCAAGGAGAACTTTTCGCATATCATCACTAGTATTGCGGAATACAAACAAGATACAGCATTTTTTGATGCGTTGGCCAAAGAAACAAATGTGGTTGTTATCCTAGAACGCGAAGAGGATCGCAAGATAACAAACACAGATATTGTTCGCTTGTACAAACCATTTTACATTCTGTCCATTATGCAAGTGTTAAAGCGTGGAAATAATGAAAGTGAGGCGCTACGACTGGCGCATCAGAGAAAGTTTGTTGCGCCGGACGTAAAGGTGTTGGTGGTGGATGACAATGTTATGAATATTCGTGTTATCGAAGGTCTGATGAAACGATATGAGATTACGGTAACCAGAGCTACCAGCGGTCATGAAGCATTAAATCTGATTGAATCCAGAGATTATGATTTTGTATTTATGGACCATATGATGCCAGAGATGGACGGTGTGGAGACCTTCCATCGAATTCGTAGCAAGCATGGTATGTATTTTCGTGAAGTGCCAATCATTGCTTTGACAGCGGATGCTGTGGCGGGAAGCCGAGAACAGTTTTTGGAGGAAGGGTTCCATGATTTTGTAGAAAAGCCAGTAGAATTGTCTGTGTTAGAACGTGTTCTTCTGCGTGTTGTGAGTCCGACTAAAATTAAGTATATCGACGAAGAACAGATGACCGAGCAAGAAGGAGGACACGAAGAGGAACGGCATGAGAAGTCCCGTTTTTCCGTTGGGGATCTAAATGTGGAAAAAGGGCTGACATATTGTGGGGATCAGGAAAAATATCTGGAAGCGTTGGCGGAAAGTTATGTAACAGCAAAACGTGACCAAGAGTACATTTCCAACTGTTATGACAAGCAGGAGTGGGACGAATATACCATTAAGGTTCATGCTTTAAAGAGTGGGATGTTGAGTATTGGCGCGGTGTCCCTTTCAGAACAAGCGAAGGCATTGGAAGCGGCGGGGCGTAGTGGAGATATTACGTTTATTCAAGAACACCACGAAACCATGATGAATGAGTGGAATCGTGTGATGCAAATCATCGAAGAAGATCCTCAGGTGCCCGTGGATGAAGCAAAAGTAAGATTGGGTATGATAGAAACTTCCGAAAAAGAGATGGTGGTAGAACTGCAAGAGAAAGAAGTGGCAGATGATGCCATGTGGGAGCGTTGGATGAAGGAACTAGAAGACGCAACCTTTTCGTTGGATGGCGAAAAAATGCTGCTATTGTTAAAAGAGATGCAGAAGTACTGTTATCTGGGAAAATCCCTAGAATGCGCACTAAAGCCTGTGGTTCGCAAGGTGGAGATGAGCGACCTGATGTCTGCGTATGAGTTGGTGTCTAGTCTACAAGAAAAATGGCAGAAGGGAGGCGGGTACTGATGTTGAAGAAACTGTATCGTAAGATGTTTAAACAAGAGTTAGAGTTACAGGAGAGAGTCTTTCGTGTGATTTTAATTGTCGGAAGCATCGCATGTATTGTGGGAAATATAGAATCCACCATGCTTTTGGGAGAATATAATGTTCCTCTCATCATTCTTATGTTTGCTATGATGGTAGCGTTGGTGGCAACCTTTCGATATCGGCAAGTTAGCTTTGCGGCGACGCTACTAGGCGTATTTCTTCTTGTTATTGTGTTTCCGGAAATGTTTTTTTGGAGTGGAGGTATCCGTGGTGGAGCTACAATATGGCTATCCCTTGGGTTTGTTTATGTTTTTCTTATGTTCCGCGGGAAACAGCTGGGGTTTTTTCTTGCACTGACCGTGGTGGTAGATGTGGCGACTTACGTGGCAGGATATCATTATCCGGAAGAAATCGTATCATTGAGAACAGAGGCAGATATATATATTGATTCTCTCTTTTCGTTGATTGCGGTGGGAATAATTGCTGGATTGATTTTGAAATATCAGAGTCGGACGTTTGAACGAGAGCGTGCCATCACATCGAGACAAAAAAGCGATTTGGAGCAGATCACTTATTCGAAAAATGCTTTTTTTACCAATATGAGTCATGAAATCCGTACTCCGATTAACTCCATTATCGGTTGGAATGAGATGATTCTTCGAGAGGCGCCAGAAGGAGAAATTCCGGAGTATGCAGAAAATGTACAGAATGCCAGTGATATGTTATTGAATCTTGTAAACGATATCATGGATTTGTCCCAGTTGGAAATCAAAAAGATGGAGATTGTCTCGGCGGAGTACAATGTAAAAAGGATGATTCAAGAGCTGGTCAATATGATCCAGATACGAGTGAAGGAGAAGAATCTGGAATTAAAGGTGGATATTGATGCCAATATGCCATCGTGTCTCTATGGAGATGAAAAGCGTATGAAGCAGATTATCCTTAATCTGTTGACCAATGCAGTGAAGTATACCGATAAAGGTTTTGTGAGTTTGTCGTTGTCTGCTGAAAAGGTGGCAGATAAGGCGGTGCTACGAATTGCGGTGGCGGATACAGGCATTGGAATACGAAAAGAAGACTTAGATTCTCTGTACGATGTATTTCGCCGAGTGGATTCACGAAGAAATACAAAAGTGGAAGGTAGTGGGTTGGGCTTGGCGATTGTTAAGCAACTGCTGGACCTTATGGGTGGAGAAATTAGTGTGGATAGTATATACACAAAAGGAAGCGTCTTTACGGTGACAGTGTCTCAACTGATTGTGGATGATACGCCCATCGGAGAAGTGGATTTGCGGCTTGATACCAAGAATCGAACCGGCCGGCATTATCAGCACAGTTTTGAGGCACCGGAGGCACGGGTTCTTGTGGTGGATGATCACATGATGAATGCGTGGATCATTTCGAAACTTTTGAGCTCTACCAAAGTGCAGGTGGATCTTGCTTATAGTGGTGAAGAATGCTTGGAGCGGGCGCAGCAAAAGTTTTATCATGTCATACTGATGGATCAGCAGATGCCGGGGATGGATGGAATAGAAACGTTGAAAGCCCTACGCAAGCAGGAAAATGGACTTTGTCGTGATAGTTATGTTGTATTGGTGACGGCAAGTTCTGTCGGGGAAGCCAAGGGAGTATACCGAGGAAACCGATTTGATGGATTTATTGAAAAGCCCGTTAAGGGAGAGATGTTGGAGAAAGAACTTCTGCGACTGTTGCCAGAAGAGATTATTGAGTATCGTTCTACACCTGTGGAAACAAATGCCAGTGAGGCGATACAGCAACTCTCTGGCAAGAAGAAAAAGAATATCTTGATTTCGACAGATAGTGTGGCAGATCTTCCAGAAGCTTTGCTGGAAAAATATGATATCAAAGTAGCTCATTTGTATATCAAGACAGACAAAGGTCGTTATGAAGATGATTTGGAAATCGACTCAGACAGTTTGGCACTGTATTTGTTGGATTCCGATAATTCGGCTGTGCCGGATAGCATATCTATGGAAGAATATGAGCATTTTTTTGCTTCTGCGTTGTTGGAAGCGGATGAAATCATACACATAACAGTGGCAGAAGGGGTAGGGTTAAGTTATCCGACAGCAGTAGCAGCTTCCCGGGGATTTGATCACGTACACCTTGTGGATTCTGCACAAATTTCCGGAGGGCAAGGCATGCTGGTGCTCTATGCGGCAGATCTTGTTATGAAAGGATATGAAGTCAACGAAATTCTTCCAAAATTGGAAAAAATGAAGAATAATATTGAATTTTCCTTTATCTTACCATCGTTACGAATCTTCTATCAAAATGGACGTATCAATTATGGTTTGATGCGTATATGCGAGGTGTTGGACTTGCATTTGATCATGCGAGTGAGGCGCAAACGTATATCTATTGTAGGGGTACGTGTGGGGAATATCAATACGGCACGTAAGCGGTTTTTGCGAAAAACACTACGGAACAAACGTAAGATTCATAGGAGAGTTGTGTATTTTACGTATGTGGGATGCAGTGTAAAGCAGTTAAATGCCATGCGTTTGGAATTGACAAAACATATTTCTTTCCAAGATGTTATTATGCAGAAGGCTTCGGGCTCCATTGCTTGCAATGGTGGTATGGGAACCGTTGGGGTGGCGTACATTCGTAAGGGGGATGATTCATGGGAAAATATAGATGCATTTTCTCCCTTTGGATCCCAAAAGACTACATAAAAATAGGTTTTTTTAAAAAAAACTGAAAATTTTTTCAGAAAAAACTTTTCTATCGCAAAATTATGTAATATAATGGTACTATCTTTTTTCTTTGAGCAGGGCTCAAGGAGGAAGTGAAATGTAACATTTAAGAACAAATTTACAAAACAAAGGAGATGCAACAATGAAACAGGACATGATTGTAATTCTAGACCTGGGAAGTACAGAGAACACAGTAGTTGCCAGACAAATTCGTGATATGGGAGTTTATAGTGAGATTCACCCACACGATATCACACCGGCAGAGCTGAATGCATTGGAGAATGTCAAAGGTATTATTTTGAATGGTGGAGAAAACCGTGTCGTAGATGGCGTGGCAGTAGATGTGGATCCAGCGATCTATGAGTGTGGTTATCCAGTAATGGCCATTGACCATCCAACAGCAAAATGTCAGCAGCAGTTAGCAGATCTGCCAGATGAGGCAACACTGAAAGCGTTTGTATTTGATGAGTGTAAATCCGAAGCCAATTGGAATATGAAAAACTTCATCGAAGACCAGGTTGAGTTGGTGCGTCGCCAAGTTGGAGATAAAAAAGTGCTTTTGGCACTGTCCGGTGGAGTAGATTCTTCCGTTGTGGCAGCATTGCTTTTGAAAGCCATCGGCCAGCAGTTGGTATGTGTACACGTAAACCACGGCCTTATGCGTAAAAATGAGTCAGAAAGCGTAGTAGAAGTATTCCGTAACCAGTTGAATGCGAACTTGGTATACGTAGATGCTACTGACCGCTTCCTTGGCAAATTGGAAAATGTAGCAGATCCAGAAGAGAAGAGAAAAATCATCGGCGGTGAGTTTATCCGCGTATTTGAAGAAGAAGCAAGAAAATTGGAAGGCATTGACTTCTTGGGACAGGGAACAATCTATCCAGATATCATCGAGAGTGGTACAAAGACAGCAAAATGTGTAAAATCTCACCACAACGTAGGTGGACTTCCTGAGGACTTGCAGTTTGATTTGGTAGAGCCTTTGGCACAGTTGTTCAAAGATGAGGTACGTGCTTGTGGAATCGAGCTTGGTCTCCCAGAGAACATGGTATACCGTCAGCCATTCCCAGGCCCAGGACTTGGTGTACGTTGCCTTGGTGCCATCACACGTGATCGTTTGGAAGCACTTCGTGAATCCGATGCCATCCTTCGTGATGAGTTTGCAAAAGCAGGCCTTGACAAGAAAGTATGGCAGTACTTCACTGTAGTACCTGACTTCAAAGCAGTTGGTGTACGTGACAATGCAAGAAGCATGGGTTACATGGTAGTCATCCGTGCGGTAAATACCATCGATGCTATGACAGCAAGCATTGAGAGAATTGATTATGATATTCTTGAGAAGATTGCGGATCGTATTACGGAAGAAGTGCCAAGTGTAAATCGTGTTTGCTATGAGTTGACGAAGAAACCAGTAGCGACGATTGAGTTTGAATAGGAGAAGAACGCTCGGACCGTGAGGTTTGAGCGTTTTTTTGGAAATAGCGGTATAACTCCCATTGATGCTCCCCTTAACTGTAATTGGGAGATGCCAAGTGTGCAGAAATTGAGGAAAAATCAAAGGAATATTCATTACCGTTGATTTTAGATATTTAATAAGATTTTAATATAAAAAACGTGAGTTGGGTTATATTAAAAAAAACCAACTTTTTTTTGAATAAGATGAAGTTAGAAGTTTTTATATTAAATTTCTTTTTGATTTGGAGTTTAAGGAAGATGACATATTAAAAAAATAAGAAAAAATTAGAATAAGGTTGATTTTATTAAAGAAATATGTTAATATCTTTAATATGGATGCGCACGAAGGAGGACAATTATGAGTAATAGAGCAGGAGATTTCATAATGCAACCATCAGGTTTTAAATCATTTTCACCACATGATTTGCCGACAGAGCCTCCTATTGAGTTTGATGGAGAAATGCTAGCATTGTTATCAGAGGCGGATAGAAAACTGGGAAGACTAGACGGAATTACACAGATATTGCCTAATCCTGAATTGTTTGTGGCGATGTATGTAAAAAAAGAGGCTGTCTTAAGTTCACAGATTGAGGGAACACAAGCATCTTTGACGGATGTATTGGAGATAAATACAAAAGATGAAAAGCGAGAAGACGTCGGAGAAGTAGTAAATTATGTTAGTGCCATGAATTATGGATTAGACAGATTGAAGGAGTTTCCATTGTGTTTACGCTTGATTAGAGAGATTCATGAAAAATTATTGAATAATGGTCGAGGAAGTAATCGAAACCCAGGAGAATTTCGAAAAACACAGAATTGGATTGGCCCTGCAGGATGTACACTGGCCAATGCGCGGTTTGTACCACCAATAGTTCCGGATATGGAAAAAGCATTGGAAAACTTGGAGGATTTTTTCTATGCTGAAGATAACATACCAGCACTGATTAAAATTGCGTTAATACATTCTCAATTTGAAAGTATTCACCCGTTTTTAGATGGTAATGGAAGAATGGGACGCTTGCTTATTACATTTTGGTTGTGTCATCAGGGGATTTTATCACAGCCGTTGCTGTATTTAAGTTATTATTTTAAGAAAAATCGCTTGGAATATTATGATAGATTAATGGCGGTAAGAGAAAAAGGCGACTGGGAAGGCTGGATTAAGTTCTTCTTAAAAGGTGTAGCCATAACAGCAGATGAGGCTACGTCTACAGCGAAAGAGATTATACAGTTGAAGTCAGCGTGTGAAAGTAAAATTGTATCAAGTAATTATAATGCGATGTATAATATTTTACTTGAAAAAATTTTTATGTATCCGATTATTTCAATCAACGTTGCTATGGAGTTATTAAAAGTAAGCTATCCAACTGCAGCCAAAATTATTGAGAATTTCTGCAGATTAGATATATTGTTTGATATAACGCCTGATCAGAAGAGGAATAAAAGATATGCGTTCTCAACGTATATGGAGATTTTGAATAGAGGTACGGAGTTGTTGTAGGCGATACTAAGGGTTTATAACGAATTTTAATTGTTTTAGTTGACGGTGACAGACAGAGTTAGTACGTGAATTGCAATTGCTTAATATCTCTATGACGAGAGGAACTTTGGTAAAGATTGAGAGAGGAATTCAGGTACAACTAAAGGGAATAAAACAGATTCTTAATGTAACATATGAGGATTTGCTTGATTGCTTTACGAATACGTTAACAGAATATTCAAAGAAAAAAGTTGGTTCTACTTTAAGTTTAATAATTTTACAGGCAAAAAATACAACCGGTTTTAGTGAAGATGCTATTATGAAATGGAAAACCAGAAGAAAGGGGATACATAATATGACAGAGAAGCTTATACAAAACAGTGCAGATGGTGTGAAAAAAATATATTCATGGGAACCCGGGTTCTTTATGTTCTTTGGAGTATTTCATTTACATCGGATATGGGCTTTGGTGGATAGAGAATCCTATGCATCATTTTGGATGGGAATAATGGAGAGTAAAGGGATTGCTTATTTTGGGATTATGGGAATCCTAGCTTCATTATGTGTTCTCGGAATTGTTGCATTTATCAAGAATAGAAAGCTTAATTATTGGTGGAGATGGATATACATTTTCGGTGGTAGCTATGTTTTGTTTGATTTATTTTCAATCGCAACAGGGATGAAGTTTTGGAGCAAAGTGCTTGAAATGATGTTTGATACAAATTCACCGTATTGGAATATTATTTGGACATTCTTTATCGCTCTTGGCGGTTTTGTATTTGTTCTGGGTATTCGATTGCTGAGAGGTATGAAAGTCAAAGATAACTGATATGGGTATGTATAAAAGAGTAGAAGTTATGATGAGATGCAAAAAACGTCGTCATAACTTCTTTTTCATTATCAGCAAACCCATACCAGTGGTTGAAAAAATACTAATATAATTGTAATGCTAGTAAGTTGTAAATATTAAAAACATCAATTACAATATGAACATAGCAGCGAAAGAGGAGGATATGATGTCTATGAGTATTATTTTATTGTTGGTTTTAATTGGTTTCCAGTGTGTAATGTCACTTATGGATGCGAGAGAGATAAAAAAATTAATCAAGACGGACATAACAGAAAAAGTGAGGATTGACTTTTATAAGGAAGCGATCCTATGGGGGTGGGTTCCGGTAGCAATGATTGCTTTATATGTTGCATTGACTTCGGCTACCTGGCGTGATATGGGACTTCGTCACATTTTGATGAGTGATTCTAAGTGGCTCAATATTGTGGTGCTGGGGGTGGCTGGTATTGTGGCTGTTTTGCAAGTGTATCAGGCGATCATGTATCTTTTCAGTAAAAAATATAGAAAAGAACTTGTTGGTGTGATGGAAGATAAAATGAACCGTGGCAATCATTATGATACGGTTACTTTGTGCTTGGTAACACCTCGAACCATGAAGGAAAAAATATATTTCTTTTTCGTTTCGGTGACAGCTGGAGTTTGCGAGGAAATACATTACCGGGGGTGCCTTATGTTTTTGATGGGGAAAGTTTTTCCTGACTTACATATTGTGGTAATTGGAGTTATCGTAGCACTGTTATTTGGCTTGTTCCATTGTTATCAAGGGGGCGCGGGGGTGATAAAAACGGCCATTGGTGGAATGGTGTTTGTTTTGATTTATCTGGTGACAGATTCCCTTGTGCCAGGTATCTTATTACATTTTTGGTTTGATTTTAGCAGTGCATTTTTGGTGGAAGAGGAAAAGTAAAGTCCTCTTCCTTTTTTGTTCGAAAAGGCAAAGGACAATCGGGAAAAATCGAGGGGATTTCCTCGGATAATGTGACGGATTATCCTTGAAAAATGGGGGCAATCTATGGTATGATAAGGGTAGGCTAGAACACAGATTGTTCGGATCGAAATAAGTATGAAAAACATATGATAGGAGGTCACGCTATGAAAAAGGAAAAAGGAAGGGGAAAGATAAAAGTATCTGTCCTGATTACGGTAGTAATCATGGTTGTGCAAATGCTGGTTTTGGTAGTGTTGTATAGTTTCGTAAGCTCTGCGATTACAACAAACATTCGTCAGAATACCGTTGCTAGTATGCAGACCATGGTGGAAGAGCGTTCGTTGGTTATTGAAAACTACGTAAAGGAAAAAGAGAGATACCTTACTGCTTATAGTAGAGCGGGTGAAGTAACCAATTTGCTCAAAAACCCAACAGATCCAGAAGCAGTTCGTGCGGCGCAGAAGTATACCGAGACATTTAGTGCCGATATGGAAGGTCTGGAAGGTATTTACACAAGTGAGTGGAACACCCACGTGTTGGCGCATACGAATCCGAAAGTAGTTGGAATTACAACTAGAGAAGGAGATCCACTCAAAGAATTGCAGGATTCTATGCTTGCAACAGATGGCGTATATAACGTAGGTTTCATTTTCTCACCAGCCAGTGGCGCGCAGATTGTATCCATGTATCGCGCTTGTTTGGATGAGAAGAAGAATCCAATCGGATTGGTCGGTGGAGCTATCTTTATTTCCGATCTGAAGGAGGTCTTGGACAGTCTTCCAGTAGCTGGTTTGGAGAAAGCAAAATACTACTTGATCAATGCGCAAACAGGTGAGTACATATTCCATGAAAATGAAGAAATGCTTGGTACTGTGGCAGAGGAAGCGCATGTTGTAGATATTCTCGAATCCTTGAAAAAGAGAAATGGAGAAGCGGTTACAAGTTATTCAGAATACAAAAATCAAGGTGTTGATAATATTGCTGCATATCATTATATCGCAGATAAGAATTGGGTGTTCTTGTTAACCGATACTTCCGATGAGATTTTTGCATCCGCCAATGAGACAAAGCAGAACTTGCTTATTCTTTGTCTTGTAGCAATCATGATTCTTATGGGAGTTACCTACTTTATCATTACGGTTACGATGAAACCGTTGTCTCCTATCGGAAGAACGTTGTTACAGATAGCGCAGTGCGATATCAGTAATGATAAGGAAATTATGAAGTATATTAACAGAAGAGATGACTTGGGTGGAATCGCTCGGGCGTCGGGTATTGTTATTACAGCTTTCCGAAATATCGTTTCAACGTTAAGAGAATGTTGTACTCAGTTGAATGATAAGGTGTATACCTTGGAGGACTCTTCTGCTAATCTGGTAGATTGCGTAACGGACAATAATGCAACTACAGAAGAACTTTCCGCAAGTTTGGAATGTGTTAACAGTGCGATTGAAAAGGTAAACGAAGAGATTTATAGTATACATTCGACTATAAGCGAGGTAGCGGATAGCTTGCAAAATAGCACAAAATCCAGTGATGAGATGCTGGGTGGTGCAATGCAGATGAGAGATTCAGCTAATGCAACCTTCCAGAATAGTAAGAGTCAGTTGGAAGATGCCAAGATTTCTGTTAGAGATGCTTTGGATAGTTTGAATAAGTTGTCTGAGATTAATGGCATGGCGGCAAGTATTTTGGAAATTGCAGATCAGACCAATCTTTTGTCAATCAATGCTTCCATTGAGGCGGCAAGATCTGGTGAAGCGGGTAGAGGATTTGCAGTTGTTGCAGGAGAGATTGGTAAGCTTGCAGAAACTTCGAAAAATACAGCTTCCAGCATACGTGAGTTGTGCGAATCATCCAACGAGAGTATTGTTGCGGTAAATGAGTGTGTACAAAAAATCATGCAGTTTATGGAGAATAATGTATTGGTGAGCTTCGAAGAATTTGCAATACAGTCCAGTGACTATAGTTCTTCGGTAGAGACAATCAAACAGGATATCCAGAAGTTGAATGGTTTTGTAATCGAACTGGAGAAATCCATTGGACAGATTTCTGAAAATGTTACCGATGTACAAAATATCTCCGCAGAGAATAAAGAAGCGATTAATGATATTGTAAAGAAGAACGAAAGTACAGCAGATATTGCTATGGAGATTCAGAAGCAGTCTGAGGAAAATAGACAGATGGCAAATAGTCTTGACGAAATTGTTCATAAATTTACAATAGAGTAAGAGGTTATGTATATTCTGCATTTTTGAGATAGGAGGTATGTGTATGGCGACTTGTGAAAAACTTGCTAAATGTCCTTTTTATCAAGGAAAAATGAGTATGGATAGTGGGTTAGGTAGTATGTATAAGCAAAAATACTGTGAAGGTGATAAGACGGAGTGTGCACGATACAAGATTGCGACACAGTTGGGACCAGAATATGTAACAAACAGTATTTTTCCGAATATGAACGATCTAGCAAATAAGATGATTGCGGAGAATAAGAAATAATCTTTGCAGAAAAAAAGAGATTTTTTGTAGGTGCAGATTTTCCTGCACCTACTTTTTCATTACTTTCCTTCAATTGTAAACTTTGTGCTTATATCTTGTTGTGAAGAAAGAAAAGATGTTATACAAGGAGAGAAATAATTTATGGAAAGAACACAAAGGAGACAAAAATTTTTCGCTGCCGTTTTAGGTATTT
>JAZNJZ010000114.1:0-52870 GCA_045578325.1 Eubacterium sp. | reverse complement strand
GTTATACATTTTCCTCTTTAGAAGAACTGCGGCTCCAGCTTGCGGATTACGTGAACTGGTTTAATCATCACAGAATTCATTCGTCACTTGGCTATTTGACGCCCGTTGAGTACCGGATAAATAACCTTAAAAATTTTGTTTGGTTTTGTGTTGACAATCCAAAACGTATGATCAATACTTCCGCGTTTCTTTCTTCTTGCCTTATATCCAACTTTTCTTCTTAAGTCTATATTAGCTACACCACGGATTTTCTTTTGATCTATATAGTTATATAAGGTTCTTAATCCTATTGGAAACTCATTTTCATGCTCTGCATATATGTGTGTTAAGGGTTGCCCTTTTTTCAATAACGGTCTTATTATTTTTCCTATATTCTTCAAATCTTCATCCGAAATTCTAGCACCTGACCGACTGGAAGAACGTCTCTTTTTCACCGTTGCATCAGCATATCTTGCATTGTAATAGTACCTATTCTTTTTACAATGATTCTTGTAATAACAAGCATTACATACATAGGGCGCTTTATCGGGTTTATGACATTCCAATGATACATACTGCTCACATACAGAATGACACGAAAATCCTTTGCACTGCTTACACTTAGTATTACATGCATCTTCATCAGCACCACACAATTGTTTCTTGTAACAGGAACCATAATACTTACAGTCATTTCCATACGGATATGTTCCTGGAATAAAAGTTCTGTTGTTTTTAATTTCTCTGGAAATCGTATGTGGATGCTTATTTAACCTTTTAGCTATTTTAGTAAATGACTCCTTTCTTGCCAATCCCACTTCTATTGCAACTCTGTCCGTCAAATCCAGATGGTTATTATCTGGTATATACTCTAATTCTTTCAAAATCTGCTCCTTCCGCAGATTGTAATCGACATTAGAAATTATACATTATTGCAAAACTCAATGTTAGGTAAAACATGCAAAAAAAGTACTATGAGATAACATTTAGTTTTTCATTTAATGCTTTTGATAATGAAAGAATATCAAAACTCTGGTCCGATAAAACGGACACAAAAAAATGTGCTACCAAGCATTTTCACTTCGTTGGTAACACATTTTCTCATTTCACTTTTATTCTACAACTACACCCTACTAACCGATTCGATACTCCGCCATCAATTGTTGCTGGAACAGTCGATTGGTAATCGAGCCTTTCAGATCCTCAAATCGATTGTCCGTCATGAGCTTTTCGTTGAGAAGATTGATTTTTCACTCATCGATAGGCGCTCCAATAGAAAACTCGCTAGAATCCTTAGTAGAAGAATAAGAAAAACTATATTCAATTTCATTCTTAATTTTCTGATTGGAATATATCCCCAGCAATGCACTCCCAGATGCGTTATCAACAAAATCCAAATAGAAATCATTTGCTTCCTGATGAGATAAAGATAAATCTAACAATGCAATATTATAAATATATGTAGCCGCTCCAACGTTATTCTCTGTCTCTGAAACACTTTCCCAATGCATCATTACTCCCGAAAAAGCCCCCTCATCCTTATTGTAATTCACTAAATATGCATAGACTCCAACAAACTTTTTTCCATCGTATATCTTTATAATTGGAATCTCTGTAAGTTGATCTATCTCTAGCTTCGCTGCATAATTTTTATTTTCTTCTTGTAATAAAGTATTTAATAAATCCGTATACTCCTCTGCAAAATAGTAAAACTTTTCATTATGATATCTATCTTTATCAAATTGAATGTATAGTTGTGCTAGTTCCTTGCTATCTTCGTAATCAATTTTTTCAAACTCTTTCGCCCCTAAAACATAATCATAATTCTTAATTAATAGTTTTCCGTATTCATATGTGGATGTCACATATTTTTCTTTCGCATCCTTAAATTCACTCGCTGCGAGATAGTGTTCACTTGCTCTTGCGAAATCTCTATTCTCGTAATCATTTTCTGCCATTTTATAGTATGCTTCCAATAACTTAGCCTTAGAATTCTTATATCCTTCTAGCTTTTGAAATTCTTCAACTGCTTCGGAATACTGCTCAGCTTCCAAATGCGCTAAAGCCTCCTTATATTGCTTTGATGAATCTATTTCGTTTTTTATTCTTGGCAACGCAATAACTACTACAATCAATATTACAGTTATCAAAACAGAAGCTGCTACAATTAAAAATCTTTTTTCTATTGTATTCTTCTTTGTATCACAAATTTTGAAATATTCCTTCCTTAAATCCAATCCACAATTACTACAAAAGTTATTCCCGCTTTCTACTTCCGATCCACAATTTGAGCATTTTGTATTCATAACCATTTCCTCCATTTGTATTTTTATATTCTTTCATGCTTTCTTCTTTTATATTCTTGTTCAACCAACATATTTACTGTTCCGATATTGATATGCACGTTGTATTTTTCTTTATAAATTTGTGTCAGATCGCGTGAAAAACTTTGACGCATTTTCCCATTTGTATAAGTCATTAACTCATCATTCTGTGCCAATTCCTTTTTTATTTCCTCGATTGCATTCTGATACTTTATTTTCTCGGCGGCACGTTCTCTCTCCCATTTTTCGGCTCGTTCATTTCGTTTATTTTCCAAAAGAGAATCTATATCTTTCTTCATATCTCTTTCTAAATTCATCAACATAAGATCTAAATCAGCCTGCAAAACCTCTTCGTCCATCCCCTCCTGTTCTTCACATATCAAACCTATCATGCAACCGTTATAAGGCACATAAATCTCGCATTTAAAAGGAATTTCCTTATCCATTCCTTTTTTCTTTCTTAAATTAATATGATCCAATGCTATACTACAATACTTTTCTTCTAATTCCACCCTATCTTGTTCAGAAATAGGTTCTTCATATAGCCAGCCCTTATTCTGGGAATATTCTTTGATGTAATTCTTAATATGAAATACAATGCTCTTTTTATTAGTGTCATCCTCATTTCCACCGAAAATATGGTAGTTGTAAAAAACAACTTTTTGTTGTAATATATTACAAACTTCTAGAAATACATTCAATTCCTTTGAGTGCAGCAAAACATCCATATCCTCATCCACATTGTATTTTGCTCGAAATGCGGTAATTCCATTGTTCTTAAAAAATTCAATTAACTCTTCTTCCTGTAACATAAGCACTCTACCTCCTTGCTATTCTAAAAAGTTATCTCTATTGTATCATTTGTAAATCCTTCATCAATAAACCTCTTAAAATATCTCTTCAACCTCCGTTCCCTCTCAGAGAAAAACGCTTCTTTTGGTATCTGTTCTACTTGATCAAAATACTCGTTATCAGCCATCATATCCTGAATATCCTGAACCAGCCATGTTGTCTGTGTTTTGGAATAAAATGGCAAGATTTCTTTCATGGGAAGATTATTCTTCTTATTATTTTCTTTATGGTCTAAAACCATCATATTTCCGACTGACCCATTTACAATTTTATCGCGAGCAACCATATCTCCACAACAATAATACTCCGATATTCTATCTGGGTTTGGTCGTTGTGCCTCTATATGATCTAATTGTAACTTCGTAACATCCAAATCATAGTGCATTGCATTGTCAACAAGTTCAACTTGGGTCGCACAATATCCATTTTCATTTGAGTTTCTAGCATATCTCATCATACATAAAAATAGAACTTTAATTTTTAGTGGCTTATTTCCGCTTGCCGCATATTTCCAACCATTGTACCAATCCTCAAACGCTTGATCCAATTTAGCATCATAATCATCCAAAGAAATACTAGCTGGCATAAAACCTGTTTTCTTTCCATAGTAAGGAATTATTTTTTTTGCTATTTCTCTAGGAATCTTGAAGTCATTTGCCTTCAATGCAGCCTTCCACAATACATTAGCGTACTTGTTCACAGCTTTATATTGTATATCATGATGATTGGTCTTTTTAAGAAGATTATCTAAATATGTTTCAAAAGCGGTTATCTCTAATTCATCGTTGTTCTGCTTGATAAAATGCGCTAATATAACATTGGACAATGCAGTCAATACAGCTTTATAACCTAATGTATTCAACAAATGAAGTGTTTGGTATGTAATTGATTTATGCGAATCTTGTACAGCTTTTAACAATGAATTATTTGCTTTTTTTCCTGTCTCTGCAATTACATCAAATTTCTTTAGCAAAGTAGCCATTGCACAAAAAACATTGAAATCATATTGTATTTTTTGAAACGTATACTTGTTTGTTTCACAATAGTCATTCAGGTAATTTTCTTCAATTTCTCTTCCAAATCTAACATCATTTTTATCATCCAAATTTTCATTTTGCGTTATAAATACCGTTGCCATATAAGCAATAAGTCTATGACAATTATGCGTTTCATTCGAGAATATTTTGTCCGTCCACAATTCATCGAGTTCATTAATATGATTGTCTATCTCAATCTCTTCATCTCCTGAAAAATTACAATATGCCATATAGAAATAGTTTTTTATCAATTCTAGATCCTTTACTTCCATTGCACGATCATTAAGAACTTCGAACAACTTATTGGCATCTTCTGTCTTTTCAGTTAAAACCAAACAAAAATTAAAGTCCTGAAGCAAACACTCAATATACTTAATTGCGTTCATCAATTTTTGCGCTAATGTCCCACCTTCTTTTTTAGCTTTTCCCCAAACATTATCAAACAGTATACGTAAAGCAGTAACATATGTCTCACAAAACGGATCATATCCTTCTATTATTTTCAACTCATATTCAGATATATTTTCTTTCTTGCAAATATAAACTGAACAAAGAGCTTCTCTTAATAATTGAGTATATCTAGTTCTGGAATATGTTAAGCATAACTGTTCTTCTGATAGAAGTTCTAACATCTTTTTCTTGATTTCATTCTCCGTATCATCTACTTGTTCCTGTTCGTCTGCTATTTTCATAACATCCCAATATACACTTTTCACGTTTTCTTTTTCTGATTCCGCATCTCCATCACCACTTGCAACTTGTGCTAATTGCATAATTGCTTCATCCAAAGGATCAAAAATAGACCCACTATCCTTAACTTGCGCAACCAAATTATCATACGTTTCTTTCAACATATCACAAAATTGTTTTGTATTCATTCCAGTTGGATTATTCGAGATTTCGATTTCCATCTTCTTTCTCCATAATAGAAAACGTATATAATTTAACAAATATAGTGTTGTTATTCTCTGCTGTCCATCAACAATATCATATACTCTACCAGCTTCCTTTTCTACTGCGACAGTGGCACCCAAAAAATACTGCGAATTACTTGAATCATTCCCACCTTCGTAATCTTTAAATAATTTATTGATATATTCTTCTTTTTCTGGCCAACGATATGGTCTTTGATATGCAGGTATGTTTATTAGTCTTGGCTTCGCATCAATCACTCTCCCAGAGTTTCTGTCGTACTTTTTTGTATATTCCCCTTTGAACAAATTGAATACATCATAAATTCCAGCTTCTTTTAAGTTCATATCTCATTCCTCCATCAGTTCCTTCACCGCCTCCACTAAGGCGTCCACTTCCTTTTCCACTGTAAACATCGACACTCCCACACGTACCGTTCCACCATACTTTTTACTACCAATCACATCATGCACCAACGGCGCACAATGATATCCTGTCCGCACGGCGATGTCAAAATCCTCATCCAGTATCATCCCTAAGTCTTCTGACGTATACCGCTCACAAGCAAAAGACAAGATTCCCACTCGCTCATCCGTCCCTAATTCCGAGGCAAACACCTCAACTCCGGCGATTTCTTGCAACTTCTCTTGTAAACCACAAAGCAACTGCCGTTCGTGCTCCAATCGTTTCTCATGATCAGACGCCACCAGTTCCACTGCTTTCCCCAATGCCGCTATGGCTGGCAGATTCGGGCTTCCGATTTCATACCGCTCGATTCCCTTTTCTGGCAATTCCAGGTTCAGCGAATCACTTCCATTGCCACCTAGTATCACAGGGTCCAGATCCATTCCGGAACCATTGACAAAGCCACCGACACCAAAGGTTCCATACAGATTTTTATGCCCGGCAAATAAAAGAAAATCAATCTTCTCTTCTAACACATGTACCGGCAATACACCTAAGCCCTGAGCGCTATCTAACAACGTAATAGCATCGTATTTTTTTGCCAGGGTAAACAGTTCATAATACGGCAGGCAATACCCTGTTACATTGCTTACTTGGGTCACGCATACCAGGCGCGGCAACTCCTTCTCAAAAGAAGCGTGTGCTCCCTCCATATCCAATCGCCCATCCGCACATACCGGCAACACTCGTACCACGATTCCCTTCCGCTGTTCCAATGCATGGAGGGTTCGCATAATGGCATTGTGCTCGTAAGGCGATACATAGACTACGTCTCCTTCGGTCAAAGAAAGTCCCTGCAACACCACATTAGCCGCCATGGTTGCAGAAGAAGTAAAAATCACATCCTCTGCCAGCGCAGCTCCCACGTAACCAGCAATTTTACTTCGTGTATCCGCAATTATGTCACTTGCCTGGCGAGCACTCTTATAGCCCCCTCGACCGGCATTGACACAAGCTTCTCGTTGCCAATATTCATATGTATCCCACACGGCTTCCGGCTTCGGAAAAGTAGTCGCCGCATTATCCAGATATATCATACTTCCTCCTTGTTTTTGCGCAGCAAAAATCCGAGCTCCCATGCGAGGAGAGGATTTTCCTCCTTGTTTTTCGCATAAAGTTTGCAAAGCAAACTTTTCAGGCGAGCTTACTCGCCTTGCAACGCTAGTTCTGGATCAACTGCTCCAACACTTCCAGACAAGCTGCGATTTTCTGTTCTTTCTGCAAACTGTCGCCAAATTCATCAATGGCATCATGAAGGGCTGCTGTCATAAACTCATATACGGAATCCGTTTCCGTCTGCTCCAGATATTTTTCCACGATGGCCCCATCGGTTCCGGTAAAAGAAAGATGACGCTTGCCTTCCACGGACTCCTTGCGCTCCTGGGCAACTTCCTTGACCACCTCTTGCAATTGCTTTTCAAATGCAACGATGGATTCTTCACGCCAATCACTAACATACAAACCGGTCAATATCTTTGCCAATTCATTTATGATACTCTCCTCATTTCTTGAGGGAAGATCACTGGCAAATCCCAATACTCTCTCACTGGATGTTGACAGAATTACGCTACGAACATTTTCCTTATAGCGATGTTGCCAGCTTACCAATTCCGAATGCAACGACCCTTCCGAGAGTCCAAGAATATCTCGTACACATTGCTCCACCTTCGCAATCTGCTCTTGGTAATACTGCTCCATTTCCTTCTTGGCACAAGTCACTAATACAACCAATTCCGACAGTCTATTTTCGTTAAATACATCACCCAATTTAGCAAACACAAACTCACGAGGATTCAAGAAACGCTCCCGCAATAGATTGCACATGCCGCCATATTCCGCATGCTTCGCAAATGCATTCATGGTGCACAATGGCAATTCCAAAAACCAATTTTGCATAGCTTCTACCAAAGCATACAATCGGTCTGACATTCTTACATTGGCCCCACAGTCAAAGAGTTGCTCCAACTGTGCCAGATAGTTTTCCTTCTCTACCGTTCCTTTTTCAAGATACAAACAATAATCCTTCGGATTTTCTGTGACCGCATCCAGTATTTCTGCATTGATGGCTAATTCCTGGCGCATGGAAACCGATTCTGGCATATAATACACGACTGCCAAACCATCAATTCGGGACAATTCCCAAGCAAGATAAATTGGTATAATCCCCTCGCGCAATCCCAGTTTTTTGCCTTTCAATTTTTTATACAACAAATCAAAGCACACGCTATTTCCGTCTGCCGTTGTTACAAAATCACGAATAATTTTCTGCATCTGAATCACTTCTTTTGACGCATTCTTTTCCCCGTGATCCAAGCCAGTATGAAGCAGTGTCGCACGATAAATCGTAGCTTCCGCACTGGTTCCCTGACGCCAATCCTCCATGGATTCTTCATTTAATATACGAGTTATTACATTGCCTCTGGCTTTGCGAATCTGCGTCGTTATTTGCTTACGATTTACCAATTCATGATTAATACGAGGCGTCTTGCTATAATAACTTTCGCATATTTGGCTGAGTCCCTCATTGAGATTATTGGTATTCCAGCTATCAAAATAAAACAACTCACATACACCTTTTTCTGGCATATATAAATCATCTAACATTGCATTTAATTTATAACGATATTCTTCCTCCAATATGGCCAATTCTTCCAACAAAACCTTGTCGGCGTTGATACTTTCCGTATCCTTTGCCATGATACCGATTGCCAACAAACGCTTCACGATATCATCCACATCAAATGCCTTCTTCGGATACAATACCACCAGACGCGGGTTATTTAATTCATACACCTTTTTCGCCACGATTTCTCCCTGATCTCCCTGACGATCAATCAGGAGCAAAATCTGTCCATCCGGTTGACGATTTCCCTCCACATCTGCCAAAAATGTTCCTTTTTTATCCTTAAGAAAATCCTCCACTTCCACAAAACGATAAGTAAAATATCTCGTCATTTCATAGGTATGATTATAACGTCGTGGCAGCTCGTATTTCCGATGGTCTAACTTTGCTAATTCGGCCCCCATGGACACCTTATTTAACTGATTATTTTCCACCGCGGAAAGTCGCTCTTCAATATCCACATCAATCTTTTGTCGAATGACATAAGAAGAAAGTTTCTCACGATACAAAATCAGTTCTTTTTCCAACATTCCCTGCAAGATGTGATGCATCTCGTCCCGGGAACGATTTAGTGCAATTCCCAAGGTTTCTTCCCTTGCCTCAATTCGCTCTGCCACACCAGCGATACGAATCATGCAAATGGTTTTTAATACTTGCTGCTCCTCCAGACTCTCGGCATCTCCCAAAGCCACCACCGTCTTTTGCCACTCGTTGTGATTTCTTTGATTCTGTATATCCTTTTTCAAAATCGGTGCAAAATAATCAAACACACGATCCGGATACACAAAGGAACCTGCCAAGTTTTCTTCTTCCACATAGCTCGCCAGTGTATGCTCTTCCTTATTTGCCAAAAACGTTATGAGAGAGCGTTCATTTTGTCCAATCTGTGCACTTACTTTCAATAATAAGTAAGTCGTAAGTGGTGTCATAGGATAACAACCACGGAGAACAATTTCCTGAAATTCTTCTCTGGACGAAAAATCATTTTCAAAGGTTGCCAGTTGGAAACTCTTCTCTAAAATTTCTGTATTTATATCTTTGAAATATGCATTAAATGGTTCTTTTTTCTCAATTACATTTTGTATTAATTCATAATTATTTTTCTCAGATGTATCAAAGAACACTTCCTGAATACGTCCATCCACACCAGTAAATACATTAATCACTTCTCGAGAAAGATACCCTGCGTATTCCTTGATGCTTTTGTGCGCCACACAGATATGATAAATCTTGTATTCCTTTGAATTTTGTGCCAGCTCGCACATCTCCTGCACCAACGCCATATCCTTGGAAACCGTGGCTTTGCTTTCGCCTTCCATAAATTTACTAAATTCATCGAAGACAATAACAATTCCATCGTATCCGTAACTGCGTTTCAATTGCAATGTGATTTCCTGGAACATCTTCGGAACATCGGTCTCTATCAATGGTTCAAATCTACTACCAGAAGTTAATTTCGGATGTATTTCGCGAAATACATCTAAGCTGGATCTGTCATTTTTTTGAAGCCCCTGAACCAACTCCCGCGCCTTCTCTTCTCCCAGCATGGAGAGAAATGCCGCATGGGTCTCTGGATATTCTTTTTTCCATTTTTCAATGGTTGAAAGAGCCACCGAATAATAACTATCTGGCACAAGTTCCTCTAGGCCAAACATCGCCAATGCACGAACCAACGCCATACGATAAGAAGCCTCCAGACTTTCACGGCCAAAGGATACAACAACTGGCAGCAATTTCACAGGCTTCTTTTGATACTCTTGTAATTTGTGACCAAAATCATCATCCACATTCGCACACTTTCTTATTAAATTTTTTACCTCTGTGGAATCCATGTCCTGAAGCAAACGAAGCAACACCAATAATAGATGAGATTTCCCTTTGCCATAAGGGCCCACCAACAATGTCGATTTTTCCTTTCCCTCTTCGTAAATGTCCTGAAGATACCGGAACAAAATACGAAGAGACGCTTGGGTTGGGATGTATTGCTCAATAAATTCATTTTTTCCCGCATCCAGCTTAAGATTAATGGAATTCTGATATCGTTTATCTATGTTAATTACTTCATTTAGTCTCATGGTTGCCTCACTCTTTTTCGTAGTATTTTTCTATAATTGTGTCTGCCAAAGGCATCTCTTCCGTCGGATATACCACATCTAATCCCGCGGTACGATGCACACGGATATATCCCTCATTTTCTAACTCATCCAAATATTCATTGAGAACCACGCGGCTCAATCCCAACACCCGTCCAGGACCACCTTCCTGATTCTGTAATTCATCGATGTTGACACCCTTAGGACCCAATACATCCACCAAGGATAACAGTACAATTTCCTTTGGTAACAGACGAGAATCTGCCTGTTCCTTGCTATAGCCCCGATAGGTCTTTCGCACCAATTCTAACTTCGCAAAGATACTCTGATTCTTCTCCTCGGGATCTGGATTTACATCGCTTGACTTAGTATACATCTGCAACAACGTATTGCAATCATCTCGAAAACTTCGCTCTGATATCTCTTCTTCTCCAGAGTGCACTAACAGCATATCATACAGGCGTTCGGATAACTGTTCTCTCGTAAATTCTCCCGCTTGAAAATCCTGAAAAAACAGCGCCCATGTCGTTGCTTTTTCTTTATTTGTCACGATATTTTTATGCAACGCCCACACCGTAAACAAGTCTTCGATATACAGATCATTTTTATAAACCAATTCACCAAAGGTCGTTAAAAATACACCTTTCTCCTGTCCTCTTCGCTCTTCTATTAACCCACTTACCGTCAACCAGTACCGCACGGCTTTCGCCATCGCTGTACCGATTCCCAGTATATCTGCACCATAAAAATGTTCCTGGGTAAATACATCGGGTTGATCTTTTATCGCCGCAAGGGCTTTCGTAAACCAGCCCTCTCGCATGATAAAACCACCATGCCCTTTTAATCTATAATTTCGAGCCATCTATAACACCACCATCATCGTTTTATCGTTAATACTTTTCGCATATAACATCCCACCGAAAAATGTCCCACGCATTCCTGGCATTTTACACATTTTTCTTCATTGATTCGATATTCCGTCGTACCATCTGGCCGTTCTTTTACCGTAATGGCATTAAATCGACAGACACTCTCACACGCTTTGCATCCCATGCACATCTGATATTTGGTAATCTGACAATCAATTCGCTCCCGTACTGCTTGCAGATTTCTTGCACGAAATGCCTTGATATTGTGAACGGAAACTTTCAGTCGGTTTTGGCCTTTACGCCCTTGCAAAGTTAGAACCGGAGTGCCGTCTTTTCCCATGACATACACTTCCCCCAGACGTTTGTTGCCAAGCTCCAAGTTGATTGTTCCAAAGGGCTTAAACAACTCATATAACGCATCCTCCACCGGCTTCGTCAATTCATAATTAAACGCATTTTCTTCTTTTACACAGGGTTCAAAAGACACAATAGATTTTCTCGCATATTCCAAACCATTTCCGCCCTGACGCGCCTTCCATTTTCCTTCACTGACATAAACTTCTGCGTCTTTCTTTCCCACTTTCTTCGCAAAATCAATCAGCAACTTCTGAAAGCCATCGTATTCTTCTGGGATAAATACAGAAGACAAAAACTCCGACCAAAAGCTATTATTGGGACAACAATAACACCCCACTCGGGCATAGCCCAAGCGATACGCCGAGTTAAATAATATATTTCTAGTTAAAATATATAGCCACACGTCAAAGTCAAACCACTCAATAATAGGGCACAATGTCACCTGCTTGGCAATCTTAGAATTCATGCTTGTCCTCTCATACTTGCTTCTGCTTGCCGACTCACTATGACGAATGCCCTGAAACGCCACAATCCGATTATGCTTCGCAAATAACGACACAATCTTTTGATTGATGGCCCCAGTCTTAAACACCGTACAACACCAGCGCATAACACGGCTTGGTGGCCCTAGCATTTCGCACAAATCCTCGAAGTTTTTCTCTTTATTACGCGAAGACAACATAAGTGTTCCTGGATTTTCTTTTCGATAGTCCTTCACGTACTGTTCTGTCATGGGAAACTCCAACGTGGTATCCCCATAGATATGAAGAATCTTAGAGTTACCAAGAGCTCTCTTTGCCAAGTCTGCCACCACGGTAGAGTCTTTTCCGCCACTAAATGAAATGAACATATCGCCAAATTCGAAGTCCTTTGTCTCTTCTTTGATATAGTCCATGGCTTCCTTTTCAATTGCCACATAATGACCATGATTCGCTTTGATAAATCGCTCTACCATATTCTGAAAACCGCGATCATCCATCTGACCAATTCGCTCATCATAGGTCTTTCGAACCACTTTACTATCCAGTTCTTTTAACCCAGAAATACGCAACGGAAGCCTCTCACCATCCCTATAATACACATTTCCAGATGCATTCCAAACCGATGCCTCATTTAATTCCCCTGCATCCAACCCCAATAAAATTTCCAATAACAATTTTTCCTCAGGAAATACGACACGGGCATCTTTTACAAACTTTCTTCCTTCCGCACCGCAGCATTCACATACGCTTCCGTACAATGGAACACGACAACGTTCGCACCAATACAATTGCGAAACAGCTTCCATATGCCCCTTCCCTTTGTCACGATATTCAATCATATCCCACTTATCTCCTTTGGATCAATCTTTAAGTACGCGCACACTTCCAAAAGCTCTGTTGCATTCAGAGCCCGCGACACTTTTCCAGACATAAGTTCTTTCGATACGCCAGTTACTTCTGCCAGCTCCTCGATATTGACTTCATGTTCTCTTATGTATAATTGAAGTTTTCTTGTCGTTTTCATCCATTTCCCCTCGTTTTCTCGTCTTCCAAGAATTTACGCATATATATATTATTATATTCTTGTTTCGCAAGACATTCAAGCCTTTTTTCCGAAAAATTCTTGACACTCAAGAAGCATTTCTTTATGATAGAAAGAAGAGGTGAAGAGTATGAAAAATCCGAATATTGCGCGTGTTTTAAGGTATTATAGAAAATTGAATGAGCGTTCTGTAGAGGACGTCAGCAGACATCTTGATAGCAAAGGTATGACGGCGGCTACAAAAACCATCTACGCTTGGGAAAATGGAACCACACAACCAAGCGCGGATACACTAATGGAGTTGTGCGCCTACTACCAGATTGATAACATTTTAGAAACCTTCGGCTACGATGTCATGGTAGAAGACGAAAAAAGTCCTTTCCGCCTTTCCGTGGAAGAACAAAAGATAATCGAAGCGTACCGAAAAAAAACGTCCATGCAGGACGCTGTGAAACGATTGTTGGATGTGGAATAAGGTTATTGCGGACAAAAAACAATAACAAAAAAGAGCTTCAGACTTTCGTAAGTCTGAAACTCTTTTTGTGTCTGATAGCCTCATAACTCAATTGAATAAATGATATGCCTCTCTTCATTAAGCGGACAAAACCTCTCCCTCTTTATAACACACCGCCAAATAGTCTCTTGATTGATAATACAAATCAGAATTAAAATTTAATATCTGATCAGCCAACCATGACGAGTACACCTCGCGGATTCCACTAATAACCATATCCTCCTCATAACAATCTTCAATCAAACGTTCAAACACTTCCCCAATATCCCAATAATCAGGAACACTGTATTGACAATTTGATATATTATCGAATTCCCCATTCAAAATCGAATTTCTCTGTATAAAATCATCTGCCACCTTCTCTATCGGCTCACAGTGAAAGACATCTGCATAATTATAGATTCTTTCTAAATCTTCCCCCAAATACTCTACCACAGCACTCCTTCGATTAAAGGTTTGGCGAGAAATATATTCAATCAAACTACATGCAAAAAACAGTGCACTATTATTTTTTCTCATGAACCAACACTCCTTCCAAAAATTCCAACGTATCCAAGGCACGCTTTGTATTAAAACAAATCTGATGTGTCGGATACTTAAACTTAACCAATCCCCAAAAAAGTTCTCGAGAATATTTCCCATCAATAAATCCTTGTACATAATTGTAAATTGTATCATCTGCCATGGGTCCTTCTACAATATCATAATCATGAGGTTTGCCCATCCGACAATTTACAATAAAATCCAGCCATTCTTCCGTCATTTCTTCAAACTTGAGGATTTTTAATTCCGAATTCGGCTCATATTCATATACATTAACATAGCCTTCTTCTCCAAATCTTGTCGCCCATCTTTCCGCCTGTTTTCTCATAACAGTGCAATAGAATCCAAAATAAAAATCTTTATTGAACTTTGCAACTCGGATTTCTGGAGCTTCCACGATTTGATTACTCCCATGATAAATTTTCATGCCACCACCACCTTAACCATATTCCTTTCCTTTATTATAACACTTTTTTTCATTTGTGTCATAATATATCCCTCACTTTTCAAACCATTATACTTCATTTCTTCATTCATCACAACGAATTTTCTCACAACACCACTTTCGAAACTTACATTTTTTTCAACTTTCGAAACCACACTCCCCTTTGCAACGTACAACACAGTAAAACATCTCTTTGAAAAGACTTGAGTTTACTACGTGATGAAACAGATTTTCTGAATAAAAAATATCGAAGCAGTATCGGATGTTTGAGCAGATTTATCTGCGAGTTCCGATATCGCTTCGATGTTTATTTTTTAGTGAGAAAATGTAGTTTCATAGTCGTAAACTCACTCTTTTACAAGAGAAGTTTTACAGTGTCACCTTCTCCAGTTTCCAAATCTCCTTCGCATACTCCTCGATGGTACGGTCCGAAGAGAACTTACCACATTTCGCCACATTCAGCATCGCCATCTTCGCCCATGCATCCTTATCGCGATATGCCGCATCCACTTTCTTCTGTGCCTCTTCATAAGAGCGGAAGTCCTTCAAGATAAAGTACTGGTCTGCGCGCTCATATCCGTTGCTATCCAACAAAGAAGAGTAAAGTTCACGGAACAACTGTGGGTCACCGTAAGTGCCATCCACCAACTGATCAACCACCTTGCGGATAGCTGGATCGGAGTTATAGATGTCACGTGGGTTGTACTGGTTGTTGTGCTCAAAGTCAATTACTTCCTGAGAAGAAAGACCGAAGATAAATGCATTCTCCTCGCCAACCTCTTCTACGATTTCCACGTTGGCACCGTCCATGGTTCCAAGAGTTGGGGCACCATTGAGCATGAACTTCATGTTACCCGTTCCAGATGCCTCTTTACTTGCCGTAGAAATCTGCTCCGAAACATCGGCTGCCGCAAAGATAATCTCCGCATTGCTGACACGATAGTTCTCGATAAATACAACCTTGATTTTTCCACGGATGGAAGCATCGTTGTTTACCACATCTGCCACACTGTTAATGAGCTTGATGATTGCTTTTGCGCGGCGATATCCGGCAGAAGCCTTTGCACCAAAGATAAAGGTATGTGGCACCATATCCATATCTGGATTTGCTTTCACTTCATTGTACAAATGCATTACATGAAGAATGTTCAACAACTGACGTTTGTACTCATGAAGTCGTTTTACCTGTACATCAAAGATCGAGTTTGGATCCACATCCACACCATTGTGCTCTTTGATGTATTTTGCAAGACGAACCTTGTTCTGATATTTGATATCCATAAACTCCTGCTTTGCTCTTGCATCATCCGCATATGGAGTCAATTTATCCAAGACAAAAAGGTCTGTGATCCAGCCCTGACCAACTTTACCAGATACCCATTTTGCCAAAAGTGGGTTTCCGTGAAGAAGGAAACGTCTCTGGGTAATACCGTTTGTCTTATTATTAAATTTCTCTGGCATCATCTCGTAGAAGTCTTTCAACTCCTGATTCTTCAAAATTTCTGTGTGAAGTCTTGCCACACCGTTTACTGAGAATCCCGCTGCAATGGCAAGATGTGCCATTTTCACCTGACCATCATAGATGATCGCCATCTTCTGAACTTTTTCAAAGTTTCCAGGATACTGCTCTGCAATCTTGTTCTGGAAACGACGGTTGATTTCTTCCGTAATCTGGTAGATTCTTGGAAGAAGTCTGGAGAACAAGTCGATTGGCCATTTCTCCAACGCCTCTGACATGATAGTATGGTTGGTATATGCACAAGTCTTTGTCGTGATTTCCCATGCATCATCCCACTCAAGGAAATATTCATCCAAGAGAATTCTCATCAACTCTGGTACTGTTACCGTTGGATGAGTATCGTTGAGCTGGAAGCAAACTTTCTCAGGCAAACCATGGATATCGTCATGAGTCTCCATGTATTTTGCCACGGCACGCTGAATGCTGGCAGACACAAAGAAGTACTGCTGCTTCAAACGAAGTTCTTTTCCTGCTACATGATTGTCATTTGGATACAATACTTCGCAGATTGTACGAGCCAAGTTCTGCTGTTCTACTGCCTTCTGATAATCTCCTTTATCAAAGGACTCCAAGTTAAATGTATTAATTGCCTCGGCATCCCAGATACGAAGGGTGTTTACAATGCGGTTGCCATATCCAACCACCGGAATATCATAAGGCACTGCCTTTACAGACTGATAATCTTCCTGTACGTAACGATCCCGACCGTTCTCGTCTTTACGAACTGCCACATAACCGCCAAACTTAACTTCAACGGCATACTCGGGACGTTTCATTTCAAATGGATTTCCATCCTTTAACCAATCATCTGGTGCCTCCACCTGGAAACCATCTTCAACCTTCTGCATGAACATACCATATTTGTAGCGAATACCGCATCCGTATGCAGGATATCCCAAGGTAGACAGGGACTCCAAGAAACACGCAGCCAGACGTCCCAAACCACCATTTCCAAGAGCCGCATCTGGCTCCTGATCCTCAATTACGTCAAGGTCAACCCCCAACTCTTCCAACACTTCGCGAACGATTTTATCCTGTTTCAAGTTAATGATCATGTTTCCAAGGGCACGGCCCATCAAAAACTCCATGGACAAGTAATAAACCGTCTTTACATCCTGCTCTGTGTACTGTTTGTGTGTATCCAACCAGTCATCCACAACGGTATCTTTTACTGCATAAGACACAGCCTGAAACAACTGCTGAGGAGTGGCCTCAGCAACATCTTTACGAAACAACAATCTCATGTAGTTCTCAATGTCTTTTTTCAACTGTGACTTCCGTTCATGTTCTGTAATAAAATCCATTTTTCATCCTCACTTTCATACTTCACTTTATACTTATGGGCGGCAAAACCTCGTATTAGAACGAGATTTTAGCCACACCAAACGTTACCTCTTCACCATTGATTTTCCACTCTGCGGTATGTCCTTGCATATCGCCAAGGATGATTTTGTCAGCAAGCACCTCAGACTTAATCTGATCCGCATTTTTTGTAATCACTTCGGTAAGCTTATCGCTACCTACTTCATACACTTCGATGTGATCCATTACTTCAAATCCGGCATCCTTACGCATGGTCTGAATCTTACTGATGATCTCACGAACAAATCCTTCTTCGATGAGTTCCTCTGTCAAGTTTGTATCGATAACAACCGTAATACCACGATCTTCCTGAGATACATAACCTTCCATCTGTGCAGACTCAACCAAAAGATCATCTTTTGCCAACACTTCATCGGTGCCTTCTACGTTAATGGTAACTTCACCAGTAGCATTCAAAGCATCCATGGTTGCGTTTCCGTCAAGTCCTGCCAATACCTCTTTCAATGCATTCAGTCTGCTACCAAATCTCTTACCGAGAGTACGAAGCTGTGGTTTAAATGCATAAGTCGTAAAGTCTCTTACGTCGGTTGTAAACACAACTTCCTTCACATTCAACTCATCTGCAATGATTTCTTTATAGAAGTCGGACAATTCGCCCTCTGCCTTTACATACAGTTTTCCGATTGGCTGACGGTTCTTGATATTTGCCTCATTACGACAAGCACGACCAAGTACAACGATCTGAAGGAGTTCATCCATCTTTGTCTCCAACTCTTTATCAATCCACTCCGTCCTTACTTCTGGGAAGTCACACAAATGAATACTTTCTGGCGCGCTCTTATCAATGTTACATACGAGGTTCTGATAAATGCTCTCTGTCATAAATGGAATCATCGGAGCTGCTGCCTTACTGATGGTTACAAGAGCCGTATACAATGTCATGTAAGCATTGATCTTATCCTGCTCCATGCCCTTCGCCCAGAAACGCTCACGACAACGACGTACATACCAGTTACTCATATCGTCTACGAAATCCTGAAGCGCTCTTGCTGTCTCAGGGATTCGATAGTTAGAAAGGTTCTCATCCACTTCGCTTACAACGGTATTCAGCTTACTGAGCAACCATTTATCCATAACGGACAATTTATCATATTCCAATGTATATTTTGTTGCATCAAAATTATCAATATTCGCATACAGTACGAAGAATGCATAAGTATTCCACAAAGTTCCCATGAACTTACGCTGTCCCTCGATTACCGCCTTACCATGGAAGCGATTTGGCAACCAAGGTGCGGAATTTACATAGAAATACCAACGGATGGCGTCAGCACCATATTTCTCCAGTGCTTCAAATGGATCCACCGCATTTCCTTTACTCTTACTCATTTTCTGACCATTTTCATCCTGTACATGACCAAGAACGATAACATTTTCGTATGGTGCTTTGTTGAAAAGCAAGGTGGATTCTGCCATCAAGGAATGGAACCATCCACGAGTCTGGTCTACCGCCTCAGAGATAAACTGAGCAGGGAACTGAGACTCGAAAAGCTCTTTATTTTCAAATGGATAGTGATGCTGCGCAAATGGCATGGCTCCTGAGTCAAACCAACAGTCAACCACTTCTGGCACACGCTTCATTGTCTTTCCACAATCCGGACAAGTAAATGTCACTGCATCGATGTATGGACGGTGGAGCTCAACCTTCGCTGCCTCTGGATCACCGGAACGCTCTGCAAGCTCAGCACGACTTCCGATGGACTCCTGATGTCCACAGCATTCACATTCCCAGATGTTCAGCGGAGTTCCCCAATAACGGTTACGGGAAATCGCCCAATCCTGGATATTCTCCAACCAGTTTCCAAAACGTCCTTTTCCGATGGACTCTGGAATCCAGTTTACGGTATTGTTGTTACGGATCAAATCATCTTTTACTGCTGTCTCCTTGATGTACCAAGACTCTCTTGCATAGTAGATCAACGGAGTATCACATCTCCAGCAGTGTGGATATTCATGCTCAAATTTTGGTGCCTCAAAGAGTTTTCCTTCCTTCTCAAGGTCTGTCAAAATCTGCATATCCGCATCTTTTACAAAAGTACCTGCGTACGCAGTCTCTTCTGTCAATTCACCTTTTTCATTTACAAACTGTACAAATGGCAAGTCGTATTTACGTCCTACATTGGCATCGTCTTCACCAAATGCCGGCGCGATGTGTACGATACCAGTACCGTCAGACATGGTTACGTAGCTATCGCATGTTACGAAAAAGCCTTTTTTGTTCTGTTTCTCTGCCACATCTTTTGCCCAAGCAAACAATGGCTCATATTCTTTGCGCTCAAGATCGGTTCCTTTGTATGTCTCCAAAACTTCGTACGCTTTTGTTCCATTTTCTTCATCTGCAAGTTTACCAAGCACAGAATCCAAAAGAGCCTCTGCCATATAATATGTGTAACCATCTGCTGCCTTTACTTTCACGTAAGTATCATCTGGATTCACACAAAGTGCCACATTACTTGGCAATGTCCATGGTGTTGTTGTCCATGCAAGGAAATATGCATCCTCGCCTACTACCTTGAAACGCACGATAGCGGAACGCTCTTTTACAGTCTTATATCCCTGAGATACTTCCGCTGTGGAAAGTGGAGTACCACAACGAGGACAATAAGGTACAATCTTAAATCCTTTATACAAAAGACCTTTGTTCCAAATCTGGTTCAATGCCCACCACTCAGACTCGATAAAATCATCGTCGTAGGTTACATATGGATTGTCCATATCTGCCCAGAAACCAACGGTACCGGAGAAATCCTCCCACATACCTTTGTACTGCCATACGGACTCTTTACATTTATTGATAAATGGCTCCATTCCGTACTCTTCGATCTGCTCTTTTCCATTGAGCCCAAGAAGCTTCTCTACTTCCAACTCTACAGGAAGACCGTGAGTATCCCAACCAGCCTTACGTGGTACCTGATACCCTTTCATAGTACGGTATCTTGGAATCATATCTTTGATTACTCGTGTCAAAACGTGACCGATGTGTGGCTTACCATTTGCCGTAGGCGGTCCGTCATAAAACATGTAAGTTGGACAACCTTCACGAAGATCAATACTCTTCTTAAAGATATCATTGTCCTGCCAAAACTTTTCTACCTCTTTTTCTCTGTCAACAAAGTTCAAACCTGTTGAGACTTTTTCGTACATCTAATTACCTCCTTATTCTATCAAGTTTGTGAAACAAACTTGTCAGGCGAACTTGCTTCGCCTTGCCTCCTTATTCTATCAAGTTTGTGATACAAACTTGTCAGGTGCGCGTGGCGCACCTTGCCTCCTAATAATCTGAAAGGGCTTCCATCCAAAAAAGGATGAAAGCCCATAAATACATTTCATTAACCACCTGTTTTGACGTTCAAGCAAATCCATCTCCGACTTGCTTAAAGTTTTCCATGTAACGGTAGAAACCCGGATCAACCTACTAAACGTATCGTTCGGTCTCTCAACTCAGGAGTGATCTTCACAGAAAGCTACTCGTACCGGTTTTCCACTATCTCCGGCTCACTAGGACTTTCTTCTGTCTGCTACTGTCTCCATCATCGTCTTTATTCTCTTTTATAATAAAAGCTTTTCAAGAAAAAGTCAATGTGCAATTCCTCTAAAATTAAGGAAATAATCGCCTTTCCTTCTAGCAACTTTCATTACTTTACTGGCTCATACTCTTTTAAGAGATCACGATCCAACTTAATACGATTATCCATGGTCTTCATGATATCCACCAATTCCAAGCCACCACAAGTAGATGGACTGGAAAGATCATATAACTGATTGTCATTAAAACTCAATACCCATGGTTTGAAAATATCCATTGGATTTTCTATGATAACAAGACCTTTGATATGATCGGTCAATTCCACACAAACACCCGGATACAATACATTGATACCATTAATCAGTGCCTGTACCACAACCGGATCATAGGTCTCTGGATCTTCTAGTAATGCACGCAATGCTTTCACTTCACTAGTTGGCTCTTCATAAGACTTCATAGCGGTCATGCGATCATACGCATCTGCCACAAGAAGAATGGCAGCATTCACATCGGCACGAGCCACATCGGAAATCTTACTCTCTTCCCCTTTCGTATACAACTCCTGCATATGTTGAATAATACGATAAATACCCTCATCCAAATCATTGTTATTTCTCAATATCTCATAAGTATTTACCTTAATCAAGCCTTTGACTTCATCATTCTCATCCGAATCCGTCATATTCTTTACTTTTACGCCTCCGCAGTCATGCAACAGAGCCGCTTTTACCAACATATTGATTCTCGCTGGTGGCATACTCATACGTCCCGCAATAATTGCTGTCAAGATAGCCACGTTAATGCTATGTTTATAAACAAAGTCTTCGCTGCTTCGCAAACTCTGCACAAAATTAATCTTATGAGAAAGACTGGCGTAGTTTTTGATTACCAGACTACACAACCAATCCAATCCTTTGTCCTTCTTGCCCACAGCTAGCAGATCCAAATCTTCTCTTATACTAAACACAGCCATGGTCTGAAACCGCTCAAAGTTAATATCTTCTTCTGACATCGGCGGTACCGGCTCCGCTGGTTCCAATATGTACAATCCCATTAACCCAAAGTTTTTGATACCATATATCGCCTGCATGGTCAACTTTGTATCACGATCATATAGAAGAACTCCATTTTTATTATAAATTGGCTTTCCAAGGCGCATTCCAGGTTTTAGTTCATCCACCTTTACAAAAAGCATGAATTCTCACTCCTTTCACGTTTTCGACACACTTTTATACTATTATAATCATAACAGTTACTAGAGAAAAAAACAATAAACAAATTACAAATAATACGAGATTTTTCAAAAAAGGAGACAAGTTATGAAAAAAAAGTTACTGGCTAGTATGCTTTTATTTGCACTCATGGGTAGCATACTGCAACCAAATGCAAATTCGCAGGCCGCAGAATCTACGATTTCAGTGGAAAAAGAACCAATCATCTCCGATTGTGAATACGAGGAGGGAACCGTTATTGTCACTCTCGCTGCTCCCAAGCGCACAACTTTAACTCGCAAAGGAACCACATCCTTTGATTCCGATATCAAAGTGGAGCAAACCATACACATCGGCGATGCTAGTCCACTAGCACACACAAAAGAGCAAAAAGAATTTCTCGACGAAAAAGAATTTTACATCTCGGAAGTATCATCGGATGAATATTCGACAAAGGACCTTATAAAGAAATTAGAGAATAAAGCTTATGTTGTTCGTGTGGAACCCAATTACAAACAATATTTAAATTCAACCAACATAGATCCTATGTCAGATAAGCAATGGTACTTGAACGGTGCTAGCGAAACAGGAACTTCGCCTGGTATCGCTCACGCAGCCGCAAAAGGTAAACCTCGCACCGGGTCTCCCGTCATCGCGATTATGGATACAGGAATCAATTACACACATGAGGATTTAGCCGATCGCATGTGGACAAACACCTACTCGGAACTGGACGGCGTCCACGGATACGACTTTATGGACTTGGACACAGATCCTATGGATGTGGATGGACACGGTACTCACTGTGCCGGTATTGCAGCCGCCGCAAGCGATAACGGAAAAGGAATCGCAGGAATTTCCAATGCGGAACTGATGGCATTAAAAATATTTAGCAACGGAGATACCGACGATATCACCATACTCCTCGCAATGCACTATCTTCTTCGTGCGAAACGTCTTGGGGTAAATATTGTAGCGGTAAACTGTTCGTGGGGCGGAGGTACTTCTTCCAAAACTTTACCTTCCCTTATTGAAGAACTGGGTGACATGGGCGTTACTTTTGTTTTTGGATCGGGAAATGAAAGCCTCAACCATGATATGAATTCCCCGACTAGCTGTCCATATGATCTGTACCAAGCAAATCCAAACTTGCGAAAGTATATGATTATTGTGGGAGCTACTGATCGAAATGACAACGTTGCTAGCTTTTCCGACTATGGAACTCACGATGTGGATCTCTTTGCACCAGGTCATCAAATCCTATCTACATACATTGAAACCGCTTATTTTCCTTCGTACTATGCCGATGATGTAGAAGAGGAAATCACATTCCGCTACCTCCCACTGGACGATGGCAGCGATCTGCAAAACATCTATCATGACGAGCAAATAGGTGTTTCTTCGGATATCAATACGGATATCTCGTTTTCCCCAGAAGCAAACTTCCCTTCTCGTGGAAATTCAGGAAGCATTGAGTGGACCATGGACCTGGGAGCTCCTTCTTCCTTTGTAAAGTCCAGTTACCTATACCTTGACGTAACCGATGCCGGACTAGATCCGGAAGCGACATACTACGTCTCTTCCTTTCTAGGCATGAGCAACGCAAAAGGCGAAATCAATTGGGAACATATGGTGCAGATATCCAGTGGCCCAGAGGGAAGTGAAGGAAATCGCTTCTACATTGCTCCCGATGGACGTATGTATATAAAGATTATTGGTTTTGAAATCCCTGGAGTGGCAGAAGGCCGATTTTCATACTATGTTGATGACATTGGTATCTCAACCGCCAACCCGAACGTAGAAAAATTGGGACAGTACAAAATATGCTCCGGAACTTCTATGGCTGCACCAATGGTTACAGGTGCCATTGGATTGTTGCATGAATTGTATCCTTCCGACAACACCTACAACCGAAAGAGACGTTTGCTCTCTTGCGTCAGAAAAACAGCCAGTACAGAAAACAAATGTAGTTCAGGTGGCATTCTCGACTTAACTTCATTGGATTCGTATATACCGGAGGAATCGCCTGTAATTTCCCCTGATGCTACACCGGATTCCGCTATCAGCAATCCAGATAGCACGATGTCCCAGACACCAAGTACCAGTACATCCCCACAAAAAATCTTGGTGAAAAAACTGAAAATCAATGCACAAAAAAAGACACTGCGTGCAAAAAAGACACTACGATTGAAAGCCGTTGTCACCCCTTCCAACGCCTCAAACAAAAAAGTTCGCTGGAGCTCCTCCAAGAAAAAGTGGGCAACCGTCACACAAAAAGGCGTTGTAAAAGCGAAAAAAGCCGGCATCGGACATGTCGTGAAAATCACCGCCAAAGCCAAAGATGGCAGTAGAAAGACAGCAAGTATAAAAATTAAAATTAAAAAGTGAATTCCTTGATTTTTTCTTCAAATCTACATATACTAATATTATACGTAATTGTGTTATGGAGGCGGACTTTGAAGAAATTAATCACTATGATTCGATGGATGACAAAGGAATTCAGCAGAAAAACACTATCTGTGCACGCGGCACATGTAGTGTTTTTCATTATGGTGTCTTTCTTTCCTTTTGTCATGTTCTTCTTTTCTCTGCTACAACACACCCCTTTGGCAGAGGACAGCATCCTTCATATCATTGATAGCTATCTTCCCGAGACCATCAACCGTATCTTGACAGCATGGATTCGAGAAGCATATAGCAAATCCTCCGCCACACTTTTGTCTATCTCCGTTGTTATCACTCTTTGGTCCGGATCAAGAGGATTTATCGGCGTGACATATGGCCTCGATAAAATATACGAATCCACCCAACATCGCAACTGGTTTTTCAAACGATTCCAGTCTCTTCTTTATACGCTCATTTTCGCATCTATCCTGCTTATTTCCCTTGTTGTTCTTGTTTATGGCAACAAAATCCTAACCCTGATCAATGCTCACTTTCCAATTGATACACTGTGGTATATTATCATTTCATCCCTTCGCCCACTTCTCGGTTTATTTATCTTTTTCTTGTTCTTTCTTCTTTTGTATTCCTTTGCACCGGAACGAAAACCAATTGTAAAACAAGAGATTCCCGGCGCGCTTTTTACTTCTGTTTTTTGGATTATTTTTAGCTATCTATTTTCTTTTTATATTGATAACTTTTCAAATTATTCGTCCATCTACGGAAGTCTCACGTACATCATTCTCTTTATGTTGTGGATGTATATTTGCATTAATCTTCTCTTCATCGGTGCCCTCCTCAATCACTATCTGGCCACACAATACCGCTAACCTACTGTTTTACCTCTACACCTTTAAAATAATATCCTAAAATATCGGTATGGTTTTTTCCACTCCTTGCCAACTCATTTGCGCCTGTTTGACTCATGCCGATTCCATGACCAAATCCACCACCGTGAATCTCATACGTTTTTCCAGACCGTTTCATGACAAAAAAACCGCTTGGCAGTATCGAAAGACCGGACACCTCTGTTCCATCATTTTTACGTATGATAGCAGTGTCATGAAACAACAGCAAACGAATGTTATACTCCGAATGCACTCGTACCGTAGCCTCACTTCCTACCAGCTGTGCCATCATTGCTACACCACCACTTCCGCGATGTTTAATCTTGACCTTTTTCAATGTCCCAATTCCACGAATCGTCTGCGCCACATAACTACCATCGGCTTGTTTCACCTGGATTTTATCCCCACCCATCTGACTTCTCTCCCCTATCTTCGCATTTATATTATGTTCCATATCCTGCATTGAAATGGTTGTATTCCAACGAAACCATGGCTGTTCTTTCTCCCAGATATCTCGATCTTCATTTAAAAATTTGGAAAACAACGCTTCCTCTCCCAGCATGCCGGATGTCAATTCTGCTTTTTGCCAATCATCGTCTGTGCCAAGGTGTCTTGCCTGTAATTTCCCCTTCAGATATGGTATCTCTTTTGTGGTAAAGCTCACATCCTTTGAAGATGTAGTCACACCACATGATGTAGAAAAGAAATATGTGGCTGCAATCTTTCCATTGTAATATGCTTTCTCCCCTTTGGTCTCATCCACCGCTTGATTGCATCTTTCATCCTCTGCAATGTTATTGTATACTTGATAGGACACACTATCATCCACATGGGCGCCCAACGCCTTTAATCGATTGTTGTTTATATGTTGCACCGCATAACTTCGCGCACACACAGCCTGTGCCTTCAGCGCTTCTTTCTCATACTCTGCAGGCATTTCACTGGGAAGTACTCCATACAAATATTCCTCCAAAGGAAGTTCGTTAATAATATGTAATCCAGATTCTGCTTTTACGATTTCCAATCGTCCACGATAACTGGGATTTCCCATCTTTCGCTTTATGGACAACACTTCCACGCGCCCTCCCTCCTCGCTAGTAACAATCGCTCGTTTCTCTTGCATCATCTCCCCGGAAAAGCAAACTTGTTCTCCTGGCGGATATTCTTTCTTCTCATTTCCAAGCATTACCTCTATTTTTTTTGTTCCTCTCACTGTCACGTTGGCATGTTCATAAGATGCATATTCATCGCTTTTAATAGCCACACGAATCAACGGTTGGTCTTTTTCTTTCTGCTTTTCTGGCTGTCCCTCATGGGCTTGCTTTGTTGTCCCCAAAAACAATACACTACAGATTTCGCCATTTGCCACCACATACTCCACATCACTTTGACCGATGTAAAGCCCGTCCCGATTTCCAATGGTAATCTCATTGCCAAGTTGGTAAAAGGTACACTCTGGAGCCTGCGGTACCACACCATACGTTTCGATATCAATGGAAGCTTCGCCAATTTCCAGCACCTTCCCTTGAATCTTCTCCGGCTTACATACTAATTTTTTGACGCTCTTCCCAGATATATCGACATCTGCGATCCCTTGGTAAGTCTGTTCTTTAATGTTCCCTTTTACGCGATACTCATCCACTCCGTCACTAGTATAAACTCGAAGGGTATTTCCTTGTTCCTTTGTGATATATACATTGCATAACGTCTTCTTTTCAAATAAGTGTGTCCCCGATTCCCAGGATCGATGCAACCACACGCCTACTATCCCACCTAATACAATAAAAAAGAAGAAAAGAATTGACATAACTTTCTTCAAAACGAACAACCTCCCTTCTCATATACTCTATGTAGAAGGGAGGTTGGTTATTCATCTTTACTTAACTTATAATGTTTCCATTGTTTCACGGATCGCTTTGATGAAGTCCTGACTGTTGAGAACAACCGGGTTCTCACAAGAAGAAATCAAGGACAAGCTTCTTGTCATCTTTCCATCTTCTACTGTCTTGATACATGCTTTTTCAAGCTTATCCGCAAATTCCATAAGTTCCGGAATATTATCCAGTTCTCCTCGCTTACGAAGAGCACCTGTCCACGCAAAAATTGTTGCAATTCCATTTGTAGAAGTTTCTTCCCCTCTCAAATGTTTGTAATAGTGCTGCTGTACAGTTCCATGTGCTGCCTCATACTCGTACACACCACTTGGAGATACTAATACGGAAGTCATCATAGAAAGATCTCCATAAGCTGTCGCTACCATGTCAGACATAACATCTCCATCGTAGTTCCTACAAGCCCAGATAAATCCACCTTCGGAACGGATTACACGAGCCACTGCATCGTCAATCAATGTATAGAAATATTCGATTCCAAGTTCTTCGAATTTTTCTTTGTACTCAGCATCATAAATATCCTGGAAAATATCTTTAAATGTATGGTCATATTTTTTGGAAATGGTATCCTTTGTAGAGAACCACAAATCCTGCTTTGTATCAATCGCATAGCTAAAACATGCTCTTGCAAAGCTTGAAATGGATTCTTTCGTATTATGAATACCCTGAAGAATTCCCTCACCATTAAACTCATGAATCACTTCTCTTGTCTCAGTTCCATCCTCAGCAGTAAATACAAGCTCTGCTTTTCCTTTTCCCGGAACTTTGATCTCAGTATTTTTGTATACATCACCATAAGCGTGACGTGCAATGGTAATTGGTTTTGTCCAATTGCTTACATAAGGAATGATTCCATTCACCAAAATTGGCGCACGGAATACCGTTCCGTCCAAAGCAGCACGGATTGTACCATTTGGTGATTTCCACATTTCTTTCAGATTATACTCGTCCATTCTTGCTGCGTTTGGTGTGATTGTGGCACATTTAACTGCAACACCATATTTCTTAGTTGCCTCCGCAGAATCAATGGTTACCTGATCGTTGGTCTCGTTACGATGCTCAAGTCCAAGATCATAATACTCTGTCTTCAAATCAATGTATGGCAACAAAAGCTCGTCCTTAATCATCTGCCATAAAATACGGGTCATTTCGTCGCCGTCCATCTCTACAAGCGGCGTAGTCATCTGAATCTTAGCCATTTTTACTTTCCTCCAATTTATATATTGTCCTTTATAATAGTATCACAATTATCCAAAATATACAAGTTCCTCTGCTGGTGGCTCTGCCGGCTCCACCTTATCCGCATACAACACCGGGAAATCTCCCTCGTGCTTTTTGCTCTTCTGGGTCTTTACTTTTACCGTTACTGTCACCCAGGAATTGGTCTTAAATTCAGCCGCTTTTGGATAATGACACATAAAGCCAATCTTCGCAATGTCATCTTCACAGCAGGTCATGGCCATTCTAGCTGGCACAAACGCATCTTTCGGGAATGTGCGATTGCGATAAACCTGACCTTTAAACTCAATGGTTTTTCCTACGTACTTTTCTGGATTCTCGCTGATATCCAAGTACCAAAGTCCAAAATCATCATCTTCCAAAGTGATGAAATCCGCATTGATGTCATAAGGCAACTCTTCTGCGATGTTACTTTCCACAGAACCATCCTCTGCCTCAAAAAGCACCTGAGCTCGACGGTTAATAGCTTTTACACTACGTCTCGCTGCCGGCTTATTCATCGCATCGTCACAACGATTGAAAATAACCAGATCCGACATCTGGAAATGGGCCATCAATAGTGGCTTCATGTTGTTACTATAAACTTCATAAGTCTGGGCATTTACTGTAGTAAAGGTCTGAACCACAATCCATGTCTCTGGCAAAATCTCACCATAGAGTTCTTCCAAATCCCACATCCCATTGTACTCAATTACCACACGATTTGGTTTGTATTTTGCCTGAAGTTCCTTACAAGTCTTTTCGGTAAATTCGTCTTCATCCTCCATAACAACACAGGAGATTTTATTCTGCATGAGAAGCTCATCGTCAATCTCATGCTCCCCTTCTTCGCAAAGAATCAAAAGGGTTCTTGCACCATCGGAAAAGTTACCTTCCTCGATGACTTCTTGAATACAAGTTGTCTTTCCACTTTCCAAAAATCCAGTAAACAGATATACTGGTATTTCTTTATTTCCAAACATGAATCTTTCCGCCTTTCTTGCCTTTGATTTCTTATCTACCTGTAAAGAGCTGGCGCAATCCGCTCTCATCCAACTCTGCACCAATTACACAAATTCGTCCCGTATAATCGGCACTTCCACGACGAACTTCGTATTCGCCTGGTACAAGATCAAAGTGGAACCACTCACCCTCTGCCGATGCTACAATTCCTTTAGAACGCAAAATCGTTCCTAATTTTACTTCTTCGTCTGCAATCTTTTCAAGAATCTCTGTTAACTCATCTTCTGTATATTTGTGCGCTGTCTCAATACCAATGCTAGTAAATACATCGTCTGCATGGTGGTGATGATGATCGTGGTGTCCGCCACAACCGCAGCCACATTCTTCGCCATGGTCATGGTCGTGGTGATGATGGTGTTCGTGTTCATGATCATGATGTCCACAACAACAATCTTCGCCGTGCTCATGGTCATGGTGATGATGATGTTCGTGGTCGTGATCATGATGGTGTCCACAGCAACATTCCTCGCCGTGCTCATGGTCATGGTGGTGATGGTGTTCGTGGTCATGGTGATGTCCGCACTCAGGGCATACCTCTTCCTTCTCCATCAACTCTTTTTCCAATGTATTATCTTTTTCCATGGCACTCAAAATCTGTGTACCATTAATCTCTTCCCATGGTGTTGTGATGATAGCAGCCTCTTTATTCAGCTCACGAATCATATCCAAGCACACCTGGAGCTTGTCTTCTTTCATGTTGCCAGTACGGCTCAATACGATGGTTCCCGCATGCTCTACCTGATTGTTGTAAAACTCACCAAAGTTCTTCATATACATTTTGCACTTAGTGGCATCTGCTACCGTTACCGCACTATTCAATTCCACGGTTCCCTCTGGCAATTTCTCTTTCACATCCACAACTGCCTTGATAACGTCGGATAACTTTCCAACACCGGAAGGTTCAATGATAATACGATCTGGAGAATATTTCTCCAACACTTCTGCCAACGCCGTTCCAAAGTCACCTACCAAAGAACAGCAGATACAACCGGAATTCATTTCTGTAATATTGACACCAGCATCTTTCAAAAATCCGCCGTCAATTCCAATCTCTCCAAATTCATTTTCAATCAATACCAGCTTTTCTCCCTGAAAAGCCTCTTCAATCATTTTCTTAATTAATGTGGTTTTTCCAGCGCCCAAAAATCCGGACACAATATCAATCTTTGTCATGTTACGATCTCCTTTCGATTGTTCACTCTATCCTTTCACACTTTGCTGTGTGACTGTTTTCTTATAAAATGTCAAGGACAGCACCGCCGCCACCGACCAACCGATGGGCCAGGACATCCAAATCCCTGTGCTTCCAAAAAAACTTGCCAGCATATATGCTAGTATAACGCGTAAAATCAAATCTGTAAATGTTGAAATCATAAATCCTGCCATCTTGCTACTTCCACGCAGCACACCATCGGCAATTAATTTCACTGAAATCACTAGATAAAACGGAGCTACGATCCGCAAAAATTGCTTTCCTGTTACCATAGCTTCTCCGCCACCGTGTTCCATAAATAAACGTAACACAGCCTCTCCCAAAAAGAAAAAGGCTAGAATAAATGGAATCGCAATCAGCCACCCCAACATAACTCCGGCATGAAATCCCTTTCGGATTCGTTCTGGTTTCCCTGCCCCAAGGTTTTGTGCCGTGAAGCTGGACAATCCATTCCCCAGTGTGGTGAAGGATGTAATGGTAAAGGTGTTCAACTTCATCGCCGCCGAATATCCGGCTATCACACTGGAACCAAAGCTATTTACCAGACTCTGGATAAATATATTCCCCACAGATACAAAGCTCTGCTGCAAAATACTTGGCACGGCAATGCGACAAATCCGCAAAAACATAGCATGGGAATACCGCATAATCTTGCCATGTCCAGAAGGTATCTTTCGCACTCTTCTCAACAATGTAATCAAAGCCAAGAGGCACGCACATCCTTGCGCAATAAACGTGGCCCAGCCCACACCTGCCACGCCCCAACCTAAGACCTTTACAAAAAGAAGATCCAGTGCCACATTTCCCACGGAAGAACCAATGAGAAAATATAATGGCGTCCGAGAATCTCCCAAGGATGTGAAAATACCTGTAGCTACATTATATAAAAATACAAAAATCAATCCGCCAATGTATATTTTCAAATACACATTTCCTTCCTGAAAAATGTTCTGTGGCGTGTGAATCATCCGCAAAAGTGGTGCCGATAACAAAAAACCTACTACGGTAAGCACCACAGATAACACCGTGCTGGCAATCAAAGTAGTGGAAATCGCGGTCTTCATCCGACGCATCTCTCCCGCACCAAAATACCGAGAAATCACCACAGAGCAGCCGATGTTACTTCCTACCGCAATGGCCATAAATATCATAGTAATGGGATAGGAAGCCCCCACTGCTGCCAGCGCATTTTCTCCGGCAAATTTTCCCGCAATGGCACTATCTGCGATGTTATACATCTGCTGAAATACAACGCTGATAAACATAGGAATGGTAAATGCCCAGAGTACGGGACGGACATTCCCCTTTGTCAAATCTTTGGTCATAGTTTGTTTCCTCTCTGCTTCGCAGTTGCTTAGGATGCTACGCATCCTATATCGCTTCAAAGTGCTGGTAATCCTTCGAATTCTTCCAGTCACCGCCCCAGGAAAATCCATACTTCTTAAAGATGTTATACACTTTATCTCCACGGTGAATCATGTACTTTTTGTATTTTCCTCGACACTTTGCAACGTTTCTTTGTTTATAGACTTTGCTATTTGCTGGTGCAATTCCATAAGAAGTAATATACGGATTGATACGTGGATTAATGTCGATTGCCATCCCTAAGCTATGCTTGGATAATTTATTGGAATTTGCAATCTTTCGATAATTAAATGCCGATGAATTGTTGGCTGCCATAGAGGCCTCGTCATCTGCATCATACTCATCCACCAACACCATTTTCTGAATGGGATATTTGATTTTGTACAGACGATAAAACACTTTCAATGTTCGCTTGGCGATTTTCTTATTGACGATCATCTCGCCATTCTGCACATTTCCCTCAAAGTCAATGTAACGCATACGAAGATAGCGCAGCTCATTCATAGAAATCTTGGCACCCTTTTTGTAAGATTTCCCACGAATCCGCTCTGCAATTTCATCGTCAATCTTCTGATAAGTAAAGCCCTTCTTATATGTATGGACTTTCTTTTTTGTTGCCTGGCATGGCTTTGCCATAACCACAACCGATACTGCCACCAATGCAAATGCTATGGCTGCATATCGTCCCAAATCATGTTTTCTCACCACTACATACCCCTTTCCCTTGGATGTCATACATTCTTTATCTTACAACAAATTAAAATATTGCACAAGCAAAAAAACAGTGTTACATTCTGCTTACATTTTTTCAATTGGGGTCTTCTCAAAATCGGTCAACGATACTACAATGTAATTGATCGATTTGGTTAGGAGGTATTTTATGAACGAAAAATTCTTTACACTGCCAGAGGAAAAGCAACTTGCCATTATCAATGCTGGGTACCGCATATTTTCGCAGAACTCTTATAAAAAGAGTCCCATGAGTGAAATTGCGGCAGCGGCAGGCATTAGCAAATCCTTATTGTTTCATTATTTCCACAACAAACGAGACTTGTATCTGTTTCTACTCAACAATGCTACGGAAACGAGCTATAAATATCTTTATGAATTCAAATGTTATGAGGAAGATGATTTTTTTGACATCATGTACCGAGGCTTACAAGCTAAAGTAAGCATGATGAAAAAATATCCAGATCTCACTGCTTTTACTCTCAAAGGGTATTATGAAACCGATCCTGAAATCTGCGATGGCATCCAGGAACTTATCGGACGAACAGCTTCCTTTGAAGCAAATGAAAAGCATCTCAAAATCGATCCCGAACACTTTATCCCAGGGTTAGATTTACATATGATGTACACCACAATGTATCTCGCTTCTGAAGGCTATCTCTGGGAGAAGACACAACAAGGTAATCTGGATGTTGATGAAATGGAAAAAGATTTTATCCAAATGATTGATTTTTGGAAGAAAACGTATCTTAGAAAAGAGGATGTATAATGAAAGTAATCGAAACCACTAATCTTACAAAATATTATGGAAAAAACCGTGGCATTATCGATCTCAATATGGACGTGGAAGAAGGCGAATTTTTCGGTTTTATCGGACCTAACGGTGCCGGAAAGTCAACCACAATACGAACGCTTCTTGGCCTTATCTATCCCACTTCGGGCGAAGCCAAAATATTAGGCGCCGACATTATTCACCAGCGAACACAGATACTTTCCGACATTGGATATATGCCATCCGAAGCAACTTTTTACGCCGGAATGAAAGTGAAAAATATCATTGCTCTTTCTGCCAAAATGCGAAAAAAGGACTGTAGCGTGGACGCTCGAAAACTTTGTGAACAGCTTTCACTTGATACAGAAAAACGCGTAGAAGAACTTTCTCTAGGAAATCGAAAAAAAGTCTCTATCGTATGTGCGTTGCAGCACAACCCCAAACTCTGCATTTTGGATGAACCAACCAGTGGTCTTGATCCTTTGATGCAAAAAGAATTTTTCGATATACTGAAAGAACGACACCAGAACGGAGCCACAATTTTCCTCTCTTCTCACATTCTTTCCGAGATACAGAAAAATTGCTCCCGTGCAGCGATTATCAAAGATGGTAAGCTTATCGCCCTTGACCGCATGACGAATCTCTCAAAAACAAATGCCAAACGGGTCACCCTACACGGGGTAACTGCAGTGCCAGATATGCTTTCTGTAAAATCTGTTGAGATCAATGGCGATTCTCTCTCTTTTCTTTACAACGGCGATGTAAAGAAATTATTGGAAACTCTACAGCCACTGCCAATTTATGATATAACCATTACCGAACCCGATTTGGATGAAATCTTTATGCACTACTATGAGAAAGGTGGAGAAAACAGATGATAATTTACAGAAAAGAACTAAGACAATCTGCAAAATCACTTTGTATCTGGACATGCTCTATTTCTTTTATGATGCTTGTATGCATACTCATGTTTCCCGAAATGAAAAATGAAATGGACAGCGTAAGTAGCGTCTTTGCCAACATGGGCGGTTTTACTGCTGCCTTTGGGATGGATAAACTCAGTTTTGGCGATTTAATGGGATTTTACGGAATTGAATGCGGAAATGTACTGGGCATCGGTGGCGGATTCTTCGCCTCCCTTATCGGAATATCCATTCTTGCAAATGAAGAAAAAGAGCATACTGCGGAGTTTCTTCTTACCCATCCAGTCAGTCGTTTTTCCGTAGTTACTCAGAAGCTTCTATGTGTCATCAGCCAGATTATCGTACTAAATGTAGGTGTTGTAGCCACAAGTTTAATTTCTGCTACCATTATCGGCGAAGATTTCCAGATAAAGGAATTCGCACTTTTGCACATTGCATATCTGATTATGCAAATAGAAATTTCCTGTATCTGTTTTGGAATTTCTGCCTTTATTAAACGCGGTGGTATGGGCATAGGGCTAGGACTTGCCCTTGCAATGTATTTTATGAATATTGTCTGCAACATAAGCGAGGAAGCTGCATTTTTAAAATACATTACTCCTTATGCTTATTCAGAAGCCAGTAATATTATTTCTGAATCAAAACTTGAATTCAATCTAATTGGAATTGGAATTGTGATTTCTATCGTTGGAATTATCGTTTCTTTTCTAAAATATACGAAAAAAGATATTGCTGCATAAAAGTGTAACTATTACACTTCGTCCCCATCATCCTTCAATGTATCTTTTGCAGCCGCTACCACTGCAGATACTGCGGCAACTACAACTACAACTGCAATAAGCACAACCGCAAGTCCGCCAACTAATATCGCCATTCCTGCCATAATCATTCCCTCCTTTCTATCCGAAACCTCACTTCTTTTATTTTATCACTTGTCACCAAAATCTGCAATGAATTCTCACAGCTTAGCTCCATTCATTGGTATTATCTTTTCCCCATTGGTCAAAAGATACTCTTCCCGTTTCAAAACTCTCTGGCAAAAATCTTGTACGGAGCTAAGCTTCGTCGCAAATGCCATGCCGCCTCCAAAGAGATTCGTACTGTGGATATCCGATCCCGCCGTCATAGGAAAATGATGTTCGTTGGCATAGGCCATGGCCAGCGTATCATAATTAGGATCGTTATGGCTAATGCTCTTTGAACTAGAATGCGTAGCGTTAACGCCTTCCACACCATCCACCCACTCTGGGAACAAACGAATCTCCGGGATATACCATTCTTCACGATAGGGATGAGCATGGATTACCATTCCACCTGCTTCATGAATCAGCTGATACTGCTCTTCCACCGTTGCATCCTTTATCTCTGGATGGGCACTTAACCACCTTTCATCCACACCATAAATCAAAAACTCAGTCCCACGATATCCGGATTCGTAACCAAAAAACACAGAAAAATCATTGGCATCGCCCCAAGCCTTGGCATCCTCATATCCTTTGCAAAACTCATGAACCCAGTCTTGCCATGGCAACGACGGATCAATGGCATTATTCCCATACCAATTATGGTCGGTGACAAAGATGCCGGCATAGCCCGCCTCCTTTGCTGCCCGCGCCATCTCACGCCCTGTAGCTTGCGCACAAGCACTGCTTTGGCTCGTATGTAAATGAGTTTCATACAAATACGGATAATCTTTATGAAACATAAACGTCGCTCCTTCTCTATAACTTTTTCACCATCTTCACATGCTCTACATCAGCTTCGATAAATACGTCCGATACCCGCTCATATCCACACTTTTCATAGAACTCGTACACAGCGTATTTGGAATCCAATTCCATACAGGTTTTCCCTCTCAACTTGTAAGCATCCTCGATACTCTCCAATGCTACTTTCCCCACGCCAAATCCACGACAAGTATCCAGCACGCAAAACCGTTGTACCTTTATGGTATCGGCATCCATGTGTCGACAACGAACGGCTCCCACATCTTCTCCTTCTCTTTGAATCAAAAAATGATCACACACACCACCTAGTTCATCATATTCGTCTACTTCAATTTCTTTTGGAACCTTCTTTTCCACCGTAAACACAAGATTTCGCATAACCAAACAACGTTGTAATATCGATGTCTCTTTCGCTAAAATCACTTCTATTTTTCCCATTGTCTCTCCTATTCATAAGTCTGCCCAAATATTTCTCTTTCAATTACATACACATCACAAAAATCATCTGAGCGCACTGCCAGGTAATCGCCAGGACGTCCTAGGAAATATTCTTGCCCCTCGCCCACGGGAAACACTTTTGTCCGCTTTTCCAATTGCTTTACGTACACACCTGCACCTGGTTTTGGATAGCACACATGGGCAATCTCATCCAAACTCACATAAGTTCCAGTATGTACAATCTCGGCCTCTGGCAAGAAATCTAGCATCATGGAAAATACATCTAACAGTTCCTGGGTAGTTTCATACGTAGACTCAAATTTTTCTCTTCCAATATCATAGATCTCACCGCGATATCCAATCATAATGTATCGATCTGGTGCCGCTGTAATTTCTAACCCCGACTCATTCTCCAGTGACTTAATACAAATGTGTTCTCCTTCTTTCGCCACATCCAAGCTCTTCACAACTCCCCAAGGAACTTTCTTCTTCACAGAATGTTGCATCGAAGGGATAACATCTGCATTGGCAATCCCATATTCTGCAGCCATGATACAATCACAGTCTGAAAAATAAGAATCGGACATTTTAAGAAAATATGTTACCCAATTCGTCAAGTCTATTTCTGACATCTGAACTTTCAAAATGGCGCTGGCAATTCTCCCACCTGCAATCTTGCCATCCCCTTTTACAAGTCCAAATCCCGGCAATAAATAATCCAAAAATTCCAGAGCACGCACACGCTTTGTGTCGCTTACAAAACATAAACGTGCTTCCTCTTGTTCATTCCACATCAACAGAAGGAAATGACATTTCAATGCTTGCATGTACCCTTGGATCTTGTCACTTTTCAATTCCACATCCAGCATCTGTAGCGATAGCTCTTCCGACAATTCAGACGTCACTTCCGCCACCACTAGGGATTCTTTCTGGTAACGATAATAGGTATTAATTCCTACTAATTCTGTTGTTCTCTCTTGTTCAAATCCATACAGCTTTTCACTCATGCGCCCATCCCCTCTTCACCTGATAACAAATCCTCTGCACACTTTCGAAACGTTTCCGTCACATGTGTAAAATGCAACACCGCTTCCTCTTTATTTTGGTCTATTACCTTCGCATATACACCATTAAAAAGAGGATTTCCAGCATGGTCCACTGCTGTTATTTGCACATCGGAATATCGTTCTACTGCTTGCTCCTTTATTGTAACTACGGCACGATTTCGTGAAAACTTAATCAACTGTGTTATCACTGGTTTTTCAGCAACCTGCTTTCCTTCAATATGATACAGATGAAGGGCAATCTCATCCTCCACAGATTTCATCTGCTCAAGATCCTTTTTTCCTATGTAACATTGGTACTCACCGCCAATTCCTACTACTTCACAGAGTGAAACGGGCCGATGAATTCCTTTGGCAGTAATTTCCCTTTGATTCTGTATTTCTACAGGACAAGAAATAGCATTAACTGCTTTCGTGGATACTAGTACTTGTCCTCCTACACTACAACTTTCAATGCGAGAACATTCATTGACCACTTGCCCCAGCACATTGTATCGCATCATTTTCTCCGAACCCACATTGCCGATAAAGGCTTCTCCGTGATGGATTCCGATTCCCATTTGCAATTGTGGAAACCCTTGTACATCACAGTATGCATTTACTTCGTCCATACAATTTTGCATCTCAATTGCTGCCGCCACCGCATCCGCAGTGGACTCTTTTGAGTTCAATGGTGCCCCAAATACTGCCAGTACACCGTCCCCTAAAAACTCAATAACAGTACCATGATAGTGAGCAATTACCTCCACCATTTTTCCAAAATAATAATTCAAAAGTTTTGTAACGGACTCTGGGTCTAACTCCTCTGACATGGAAGTAAAACCTCGCAAGTCAGACAACATAACCGTCAATTCTCTTTTTTCACCACCGATTACTGCTTCCTCCGGATGTTGTAATATTACTTCCAAAACCTCATCTGAAAAATAGCGACCAAACACTTGATAAAGCAATTCATTTCTTGCCTCTAACTGCTTATTTAATCGCATAATTTCTCGAGCCGCCTGCAACTCACTGGCTTGTTTTTGAAGTGTTTTCTCATAATTTTTCGTCACTTCCTGTTGCCATGCCATTCGTTCAATTCGTAGAATGGCAGACTTTGAAAATGGCTTACGAAGCACCACGGTGCCTCCAAAACTAAAACATTTCTCATCCAGCTCCTTCGTCTTTTCCTTTACCATAAAAAACAATGGAACCCCTGCCAAAAACTGATGATTTTTTAACATGGATAAGGATAAAAAATCTTCTTGCTCCACTGTGTCATAATCTACAACAATAAGAGATGGCGAACTAATTCGGGAGCCCTTTGCATTTGTTCCACTATCTATCGCTCGCTCCAGCATAGCTGTAGACAGCAAACAAAGCGCTCGCATACTTCCCGTTGAATTAATTCGCCGTTGTACTTCTAGCATTTCTTTTCGGTCATTGCCGATTACCCAAATCACTCTCTCCATGGCTATCCCCTACTTTTGTTAATCCCCAATCTTCCTTTTGCGATAGGAATGCCACAAATCTTTCCGAGAACTCCTATCTACACGATTACCATCCGTTTTACATCTTTCACACAAGATACCCGTACGGATTGGTGCCCCACAATTTCGACATGGCACCCGGTCTGGCGATCCCTTCGGAATCTCTAAATACTCCTCTTCGAAAAAGTACTCAATAATCCTTCGCGGCACCCCGGTTTCTCGCTCAATAACAATTGCCGACATTGCTCCTGCCTTGTCCAGATAATTTCGGATGGTCTGAAAATCATCATAGTTATCTTTGCTACATCGCACGCATCGATATGTTCCCATGCTTATATATTCCAAGTCCTTGCAGCCACAATGCTGACACGCCAGCGGAATACGATTCATCCGAAGTGAATTTGCATTTCCCCGCATACGCTTTTTCGGCTCCTCCATCTCGAAACTCATTTTCCGCTCAACGACTTTCTCTTCTACGACTTGCACTTCCACAACTTGTTCTTCCACAACTTGCTCTTGTGGCACAGAAGTATTCTCTTCTATCGTTTTCGTATCTTCCTTCGCTTCTTCTGGTTTCAACTTTCTTTTCATCCCACGAAGAGCCTCTTCTTCATTTTTATAAAATGTAATTATCTGAATATTGCTCAAATAAAACTGAAAGGTATCGTTTAACTCTAATTCTTCTATCTGAACAGGAAGAATCGTTTTTCGATGACAAATAGCACTATCGATTTCTTTTTCTACCCAGATCGAATCCTGTGACGATTTGGAAAGCAACAACAAAAACACATCACATTCTTGTATCGCCTTAGGAATTTCCTTTGCATAACTTGATCCTGCCGGTATCATCTCGGGCGCTTTCCAAAACAAAACTCCCATCCGATCAAACTCTTCCGCAATTCGGTTAACCACCCCAAGATCCTTTGAACTATAACTGATAAAAACGGTATTTTCCTTATTCATGCCGCTTCCTCCTGCCTCCTATCCCGACACCACTTGATTTCGTCCGGATTCCTTCGCTTTATATAATCTTTCATCGGTATGTTCAATATTTTCTTCTAAACTCTGTTCTTTACAAAACTGACGCACGCCAAAGGACATTGTTACATGAATTGGTGTTCCTTCATACACACACACTGTCTCCTCAACCTTTTTTCGAATCTGCTCTGCACATTCTGCCGCCTCGTTTTCCGCTTGATTCAGCACCATAATAACAAATTCTTCGCCACCCCAGCGAACCACTTCACCGATATTTCTTGTACTATCTTTCAATAATTGTGAAATCTTAACCAACACCAAATCCCCAGCATTATGTCCATATACATCATTTACTTTTTTAAAATGATCGATATCACACATAATAACGGAAACCATCCCCTGATCCAAAACAGACTTCGCATAATCATTATAATACTGTTCTAGTCCTCGACGATTTTTCAATCGTGTCAATGGATCAATCTGGGTTTGCCGATACAGAATCTGGGACTCTAATGTTTTTCCCGCAAAAGCAGCTGCCAATGTCAATCGATTTACGTCCTGCTCGTGAAAAGTCCCTTTTCCGGATTCTGAAATTTTATTAATGGCCTGATACGCACCAATCACTTCTCCACGCGCGTTTTTTACTGGAATACACAAAATGGAACGCGTCACATATCCCGTTTCTTTGTCCACATCTGGGTTAAATCTTGCATCCTTATATGGATCGTCAATGACAATTGTTTCACCACCCTCTATGGAGGCTCCCACGATCCCCGTCCCTTCCGAAACCACGATCCTCTCACTATTTAATGCCGCCAACGTCCAATACTGGTGATTTTCTTTATCCCAATACCAAAATGAGGTTCTTTCGCAACATGCCAACGTTCGTCCCATATCTGCCAATATCATAATCGTTGCTGAAAATCTTTTTTCACCAACCAACTGATTCATATAATAAAATATTTTCTCTAGCATTTCCTCTGCCTGCAACGGTTTTTCCTTCTCCATAGTAACCTCCATTCCGAAGCGAAACACAAGAACCTCGAGTCAAAATCAAAATCTCCCTATGATTTTAACCCTACTTATTTTCGCTTCACAACACCTTCAAAATTCCGCTCCAAATACTCCAGCGACCGTCTCTGGTCCTCTGGTAATGTTGTTTCAATTAATAAACTACTATCTCTAAAATATTGGTTTCTTAATTCAACAAATTTTCCCCAATCAATTCCCCCATCACCAAGGGCAAGATGTTCATCTCGTTTTAAATAATTGTCGTTAATATGTACATGTTTAATATACGGCGACAATGCTTCTACCCATTGTTCTATCGGTGTATTCGTAAGTCTCGCATGTGCATAATCAAAACAAACCCCATAATTATCATATACACACAGTCGCTCAGAAATAGCAACTAATATGTCCGGATTCGCATCAAACATATTTTCAAGATAAATACATGTATCCGGATAGCGTTGCAACAAACACGCCATGTATTCCACTGTCATTTCTATCGCTCTCTGATCGTACTCTTCCCCCGAAAGTACAGGGCTTATATTGGTATGAAATACAACTCCTTTTACCCCAAGACGAACAGCTATTTTCATACTCTGCTCCATACGAAGTTCGGCTATTTCTCGAACCCTCGGATCATAACTAAATACAACAATATCAAAAAATGCACCATGCATTGTACAGCTTTTTGGTAAGTTCCTATTTTGATAAAATGTCACTAGCCGATTAAGCTCCTCTTCATGTTCTAAAACCTCTGGATTAAAAAAATCATTCAACTCAAAACTCACATCATATTGCTCCGCAATTTCAGTGCAAGCCTCTATATTTTCTTCTCTTGCCACAATTAATATTTGCCCCATAATATCCCCCTTACTATGTTCGAAAACCTTATCCCTATTGTAACATATAACAAGAACCAAGAAAAGAGTATTTTTCTTGGTTCTTGCGAATTATTTCTCTCACTTTCAATCAAATTTGTACTGTTCTACAAATCTTTCTAATTCCCCATCCGTTATAGCCGTCTGTCGACCATTTGCATATTCTTTATCTACCTGAGATTTCAAATACATGGTCAAATCATCCTCCTTGCTGATGGGCGTTTGCTCTGTATGATGATGGTTGTACCAGTACACAATTCCTGCCAAACCGGAATTGGCGTTTAAAGCAACTCCCGTCGGACGATTCAATATTTTTTCTGTATTAAATATGTTATAAATCTCCTCATCCTTCAGAATCCCATCCGCGTGAATTCCGGCTCTCGTTACATTGAAATCCTTCCCAACAAATGGTGTGTTGGCCGGAATTATATGCTTAATCTCTTTCTTATAATACTCTGCTATTTCGGTGATTACTTCTGGATTCATGCCATTCATCGTTCCGCGCAGAGATGCGTATTGCATTACCATGGATTCTATCGGCACATTTCCCGTTCTCTCACCAATTCCAAGCAAAGAACAATTGATGGACGACGCTCCGTACAACCACGCAGCCACCGCATTTGCCGTCCCCATATAGAAATCATTGTGACCATGCCACTCCAAATCTTCGGATGAAATATTACAGAAATGCTGAATACCTGATATAATTCCTGGTACACTTCGTGGCAATACCACACCAGTAAATGGAATACCAAGTCCCATGGTATCACAAAGGCGGAATTTAATTCTTGTATTTGCCTCATCGGCAATCTCTTTCAATCGTGAAATCATTGGAATCACAAATCCATATAAATCGGCTCTTGTAATATCCTCCAAATGACATCTTGGAATAAGCCCTTTTTCGATAATCTGAGATACAATTTTTGAATAATGTTCCAACGCCTCTCCGCGGTTCATACGCATCTTATTGTAGATGTGATAATCTGAGCAACTCACCAGCACTCCCGTCTCTTTAATTCCGATGTTTTTTACCAATTCGAAATCCTTCTCTGACGCTCGAATCCATGTTGTAATTTCAGGAAATTGGTAACCTTTTTCTAGACATTTGTATAGCGCTTCCTGATCCTTTTTGCTGTAAACAAAAAATTCTGTCTGGCGGATAACACCATTCTCTCCTCCCAAACGGTGCAAATATTCAAATAGCGTTTCCATCTGTTTTACTGAATAAGGCTCGATGGACTGCTGCCCATCACGAAAGGTTGTATCTGTAATATATATTTCATCCGGCATCGACATTTGGATGGTTCGATGGTTAAACGGAATCTTTGGAACTTCGTCATAGGGAAATATCTCCCGAAATAAGTTTGGCGTATCCCGTTCCACCAAGTTGTATTTGTATGGCTCTTCTTCTAACAAATTCGTCTTTGTTGAATATACCACCTGTTCGTTTTTCATGTCCACTTCCTCCGATCTCTTCTTGTCTTGACAGTATTATAGAACAGCGATATACTATTTGTAAAATAAATAATTCGGATAGTAGTTATCACTTTTTTCGATATATGTTATATGAGAGGAGATTTTGCATGGATTTTGACACCTTACATACCTTTGTTACATTAGCGAAAACAAAGAGTTTTTCCGCCACTGCCAACCAGCTCTTTGTAGCTCAATCCACGGTAACAAACCGCATTCAAAATTTAGAAAAGGAAATTAATCAATCCTTATTTTTCCGCAATAACAAGATGGTGGAACTGACGTCACAAGGACGAACGTATCTTCCTTACGCCCATCGAATGTTGGAGCTTTTGGAAAATGCCGCGCAAGCGGTGAACCAACCCGAAAAATACACCGATTCCTTGCACATCGGAACGGCTAATTCCATCTATGAAGGATATTGGCGAAAGACCATTCGTACTTATGTAAAACAACATCCGCAAATCGCATTAAAAATTGTTATCGGACAGTCCTCTCATCTGCTGGAGCAACTACAAGATCATATCCTTGATTTTGCCATTCTTTATCTGCCCTATGAAAAACCAGGCTATGAGTGCCAATTATACGACTCCGAACGACTGTGTCTGGTGACCCCTTCTACCAATCCGGATTTTCCGGATGGAATACGAAAAGAGGACTTAACTTTGATACACTATCTGCGTTGTAATTTTGGTCTTCAAAATGTGGGTGAATTCATTCATAGTGTATTCCCAAAACATTATCAATTTGGATTTGAAATCGATGATTGTGAAAAGGTTCTTCCCTTTTTATTTGAAACCAATGGATATAGCTTTTTACCAGAGCGAATGATTCAAGAATATATCGAGGCTGGAACATTGCGCGAGGTACCTCTGTTGGATTTTGATGCACCAATGATTCATCTGTATGCCATTGGTGATAAGAATAAAAAAGATTTGTGGGCGGAGATTATGAAATGATAACAAAAAGGTGCTGTCATTCGTACGACAGCACCTTTTATTATAAATCATTTATCGTTACTCCTCATCATCGGCAGCCACTTTACTTGCTCATGCTGCCACTTCCGCCTCTTGAATATTGTTTGGCGCCTGCTCATATCTCGCAAATTCATAGCTAAAGTCGCCACGTCCACCTGTTATGGAGCGAAGCACCGTTCCATATCCCTGCAATTCCATCATCGGGATATCCGCCTCGATCATCTGCTTTCCTTTTCCTACCACATTCATACCAAGCACACGACCACGACGCTTATTGAGATCCCCCATAACATCACCGGTATAGGCATCTGGAACTGTTACTTTCAAGCTCATAACCGGTTCTAGAAGCACTGGTCCAGCCTCCATGAAACCTTTTTTAAATGCCTGAATCGTCGCTTTCTTAAATGCCATCTCCGAGGAATCCACTGAATGGGAAGAACCATCATACAGTACGCCTTTGACACCCACTACTGGGTATGCTGCAAGAGGTCCTTTTAATACGGCTTCCTGCAATCCTTTTTCCACCGCTGGGAAGAAGTTTTTCGGCACAGTTCCACCTACCACTTCCTGCTCAAATACATAGGCTTTCTCTTGGTCGCCGGATGGTGAAAAACGCATCTTTACATGTCCATACTGGCCATGTCCTCCCGACTGCTTTTTGTATTTGTGTTCCACATCGGAAGTTTTCATTATGGTCTCACGAAAAGCAATTTTCGGTTTACTCAGAAGGATTTCACACTTATATTCATTTAGCAAACGACTTTGGATAATCTCCAACTGCTGCTCTCCGATTCCATACAGCAATGTCTGACCATTTTCCGTATCACTAACCACTTTCAAGGTTTGATCTTCATGAGTCAACTTCTGTAATGCCTGCGCCACCTTATCAATATTTGCCTTATCAGGCACTTTGTATCGCATAAAAGTATATGGTGTTGAGATTTCAAATTTACCATATTCGATGATATTTGCTTTGGTAGACAATGTATTCCCTGTCCGTGCCGCTGTCAGTTTCGCAATGGCACCGATGTCACCTGCGTGAAGTTCCTGGACTTCAATCGGTTTACCACCTCGCAATATGTAAAGCTTGCTAATCTTCTCGTCCACATCTTTGTCTTTGTTATAAATGACATCGTCGGACTTGAACACACCAGAACATACTTTAATCAGCGAATACTTTCCGATAAACGGATCCACAATCGTCTTAAAGACATATGCCGATTTTACTTTCGCAAAATCATAATTCGCCTCAAAAACTTCATTGGTCTTCATGTTGAATCCAGCAATCTCTTTACTTTCTGGACTTGGCAAATATTTTACGATATCATCCAACAGCGCATAGGTACCTTGACATAGTGTATTGGATCCCATAGTAATCGGAACAATCGCACCGTCATCAATATTGACACGCAAAGCAGAACGAATCTCCATCTCAGAAAAGGTATCGCCATTAAAATAGCGATCCATAAATTCTTCGCTGGTCTCTGCCACCGCTTCCATCAACGTATCTTTGTATAGCGCTAAATTTTCCTTGCTATAGTCTGGTACGTCACAGTCAACCACTTCTCTATCTTGCCAACGGTTTGCATTTTCACTAATTACGTTGATATATCCGACAAATTTTTCATTCTCTCGAATTGGAAAATGGAATGGTGCAATCTTCTTGCCATACATCTCTGTCAAGGTTTCCACTACAGTCTTGAAAGACGCATTATCCGCATCCATACCAGTCACGTAAATCATACGAGGTAGTTTGTACTTTTCGCACAACTCCCACGCCCTCTCTGTACCAGCCTCAACACCTGCTTTTCCCGATACAACGATAATCGCCGCATCCGCTGCGCTAATGGCCTCTTCCACTTCTCCGATAAAATCAAAATATCCCGGTGTATCCAATACATTAATTTTCACATCGTTCCACTCAATCGGAACAACCGATGTACTAATGGATATCTGGCGCTTTTGCTCTTCTTTCCCAAAATCACTGATGGTATTTCCGTCCTCTACTTTTCCCATCCTTGTCGTAATCCCTGCCAAATAAGCCATGGACTCTACCAAACTGGTTTTGCCTGCTCCGCTATGGCCCAAAAGCACCACATTTCGTATCTTATCCGTTGTGTATACATTCATCGCCGTTACCTCCTTTATTCAGTTGTTTCGTACATATCTAATGTATATATTTTACCACAAAATAGAAGGTAAGGGAAGAAAAAGATCGGCAAATCTCACCTATCGTCCACCCTCTAATTTCTTCAATCGACAGTACACACTAATCAATTCTTGGGATGAATTTCCACCAGATATTGCCCGCGCTCGATTTGCATATTTACGAGCAATATCATACCTTTCGACATCGCAATATGCTGCGGCCAAAGAAGTATACAACGCTGCACTTCCATAACTCCGAATTCCTGATGCATGTTTTTCTGCCATAGCTATTGCTTTCTGGGGTTGTCCAGTCAATCGGTACGCCGATGCCAAACGCGGGTAAATGGAACGATGATACTTCGGTGGTGTATGATCCAACAAATACTCGAACCCCTTTATAGCAACCAACGCCATATCTTCTGTCTTCATGGAAGAACATAGCTCAATCGCATCATCTGTCATCATCTGTGAAAAATCAATCTGCTTTGCCAATTCCGCATTTAACTTTGACAATATTGCCGTAGGTGGAATCAAAGAACGAGAATCTGTCCATCTTCTACCATTGAAATAATACTCTTCATAATCATATATTACACATATTCTTTCCATAATGATCATTCTCCTTTCTTTTCCACTTTAATTGCAACATGCATGGAATCCCCTGTGAGAGCTGCCATCTCCTTGTATCCCTGTACCTTTCCTACAACATCTTCTGCATTACCATTTTCTACTGCTTTTGACCATATTTGATTCAGCAATATCCTTCCTTTCTTGCGTTCTTCCTCTGTATCCTGCACCATTGGAGAACCTTCTTCCAACTGTAAACGGATATATTCATTTTTCTCCAGTGCAAAACACATATTTACAAACTCTGCAACACCGTACATCTGAGTTGCATCTGTAATCGCATCCAGTTCCTCGCGTAACAGTTGTTGTAACTCCTCCTCCATTTCTCTCATCGACTCCTCATATTGACGACGTTCTTCTTCCTCCTCAATTTCACGTATAAACTCTCTATACTCTCGTTCTCTTTCCTCCTCAATTTCACGCATGGTCTCTTCCCAGTCTTCCTGAATAAGTCTTGCCCGTTCTTTCCCGATAGCTAGATATTCTTCTACCGATTTGTCTTCAACTTTCTTATACAATTCCAAAGCGCATAACATTGGACTTTTTCCTTTATGTATTTCTACTTTCACCAACATATGTCCAAAATAACCAAAGCCTTCCACATCGTTATACTCCTTTGGCAAGTTGATGAAATACTTCCCAAAGCGCACCTGACAAGTATTGTTTCTTGGATTTTTACGAATCTCGCTAATGATATGCACCAACGTATAAAACGAGATGTTTTTTTCATTACTAGTTACAATCTTTTCAAGTTCATCACTTTCCATAGTATATTGTTTTGCAAAAGGATCATATAATCGATATTTCCCCTTTTGCCATATCAAAGTGCCAAATAAATCATATGCTTTCAGTTCATACTGATATGTATACGCCCCGGCAATACGAAGTGTATTCTCCACTTTTTCATTTTCTTCAACAACAAATTCAGCTACAATCACAGAATCTTTTTTGATGGATGAAAATCCGTCATTTCCACTATACCATCCCATTTTTCTGCCGTTGGTATCGATTATGTTTACGATTTTCATCGTCTCTGCATCCACTCCCACAATTTCGTGATACACTCGACTAGCTACACAATGAGGTATGTTATCGAGAATCAATACCTTTCTGCTTTTTCTTTCTCCTGTTACCAATTGTGTTTTTGAACTTGTTTCGTTCACAAATTCACGTACCATTTCAAATGTTTTCTTGTTCATAATCTTATTCTCCTTTCTAAAATAGAAAAGACATTTATATAAATCTTAAATCGGGACACAGCAAATACACACAAATGCGCTAGCACCTGTTCTGCCATGTCAATCAATTTAAAAATTATATAAATGTCTTTATACGTACAGTATACTCCGATGTAATATCGTTGTCAAGATTTTTTCTCTATTTATTTACCAGGAGCCTCCTCCGCCACCACCAGAGCCTCCTCCGGAATAACCACCACCTCTAGACCTTGACGATGTTGCCATAGACGATGTAGACCTCATCGTATTGTTCATAAAACGATTAAAATCAGAAAACTTGAAACCGGACTCTTTATCGCTTCGATACCACGTCGGTGCTACCACGGATAACTCTTCAAATTTTTTCATCCATTTCTTTGAAATTTCAAACACATATGCATATAGCAAGATATCATAGTAATACTGTGGATTCTCCCTCCCAGATCTGGATATACCCTTTCTGCGCCAGATACACTACAAGGGACACAATATCCTTGGAATTTACATTTCCCTTATAAACAAACGCCATCTCCAAACTGTTCATGCCATTGGGCGGATTGCACTCCATGGACACATTCACTGGATCATCTCTTCCAATCTTCCACCACAAACCAAAAGAAAAGAGTACGCCAAAAACGCCCACTCCAAGGGCGACATACATAGGAAATTTTATCCTAAATTTTGAATCAAAATATCCTTCTGGCAAAACCAGACGAACCGTGACACCTTCTCCTTCCTGCAATGTTATAGACGGATCCAACTCTCCATAAATAGATTTGCCTTCCACACGATAGGAAAGTCCATCCTTCTGATCTGAACCATTTTTTCCATAAACCATTCCGAGATTTTTTATCTGATAATTTTTTTCATTTTCCTTTGTTTGATATGCTGCGCCACCACAAGAAACAGATTTCAGCTCCACAATTGTTTTCCCTTTGCTTCCATCCGGCCGATAAATCTCATTTATCTTCGGAATATCACGATAAATCCCGTGCTGTGGCTCTGTAAAATTGACTGTAATTTTTTCTTGTATCTTATAGGTGTTCTCCTTGGTAACTGTAATGTTTACATGATATTTCTCAATGGTAAACTTGCTGGAATCCGCCTTGACAGAAGGTGCCCAGGACATGCATGCCAGCATTATAATAACAGTATATAAAATTCTTTGCAGTTTCATTTATAGATTTTCTCCATTTTGGTTACTCTTACACAATCGTTGCCCCAAACGGCATCAATGCCAATTTCGCAATTTTGAAAAACTGTTTTCCAAATGGAATTCCTATAATCGTAATGCAGAACACCACACCAAGGGTAATATTTTCTATCGCCATAGGGATCCCACAAAAAATCAGCCAGAAAATATTTGCCATCAACGATACTGCTCCGCCACCATATACTACCTCTTTTCCAAACGGGAAAAAGGCTAGTCCGGCAAATTTAAAGCATTGTAATCCCAGGGGAATTCCTACAATCGTACAACAACATAAAACTCCCGAACAAATCCAGGAAAGTCCGCTAAAAAAACCTCCAAAAATAAACCAAAGTGCATTTCCTAAACAGCCCATATATTCACCTCCAAGCTTTTCTAAAGTATAACACTCTTTACTAACTCGTGCAACAGCTTTTCGCAATCATTCTTACCAAGAGCCTCCGCCTCCGCCTCCAAAACCGCCTCCAGCGAAGCCACCTCCACCAGAACTTGGCGAAGAGGTCATAGAAGACGTCGCAGAACTCATCGTAGAATGAATGCAACGGTTAAAATCGGAAATCTGAAAATTCGCATGATTCAATGACGAACGATGGGAACTGGAATAATGTTTTTTGCGATACCATGTGGGTGCTTTTATGGCCAGCACCTCGAACTTTTTCATCCATTTCTTACTAATCCCAAACACATATGTATATGGCAAAATATCATAATAATACTGTGGATTTTTCATTACCATTGTTTCCAACTGTTCTTTCGACATAGTTTCCAAATATTCCTTAAACCCTAAAACTCGTCCCAACATTTTAGCCCCATAGGCATTTCGCTTTGACATATGCACTTCAAAGAACGTAATGATCATACAGAACAAGTAAATCATGAAATACATTTTGAGATATTCCTCGCCGGCATAAATCAACGCGTCTCCCACAAAATAATGATAGTGGCCAATGGCAAATACAACAAATCCACTTCCATTTATTAGTCGGTCTTTGATGCTGAGGCTCTCATAAAAAAGGCTAGATCCCACAATAGCGATGCCTGCGGCCCAAAACGACACGACAACACCAGTCCACGCAGATTCTTTGTATTGCATATATGGGTGCACCAGCGCAAATAGAAACATCACAAGCGCAAAAGCCCACAGTCTCAATCCCTTATCTAGGGAATTTCGGTGAAACAACTTACTCTTGCTCTCAAGATCATTTATCTTATTCACAATGACCTTGACCGTTTTATAAAAAGAATTCTCCAGTTCGTCTCTGCAAACCACCTTGCCCTTTTTAAATAAGCCCTCCATAAATATCCGTTCACACTCATTGGTCCCATCGTATTTCTTTTTGCACTTTAGCAAAAAATCCTCTTTTGAATCTCTCTCCCGAATTTCGATATACCCTTTCTGTGCCAAATAAACTACAAGGGACACAACATCTTCTGAATCCACTTTTCCTTTATAGACAAATGCCACTTCCAAGCTATTCATGCCATCTGGAGGATAACATTCCATACTAGGAACAACCGGCTTGTCCCGTCCCACTTTCCACCATAATACAAAGGCATATAGCACGGAAAAAATACCGATAGCAATGGCCACTTGCATCGGCCATTTTATCTTATCTTGTTTCAAAAAATAACCTTCTGGTAACAACAGACGAACCGTTACTCCTTCGCCTTTTTGAAGTGTAATGGCTGGATCTAACTGCCCATAAATCGACTTTCCTTCCAATCGATAGGAAAGCCCTTCGTATTGTTCGGAACCCGCTTCACCATAAACCATCCCCAGATTTTCCTCTGAAAATCCCTCTGGCATATGAATCTCAAATGTGACATTTCGAATCGTCGTCTCCCATTTAGTGCCAATCACATTAAAATAAAACTCGTCATTTCCATCTAAGATATCGTTTCCTAACACATAATCATAGGCAATAAAATAGTCCCGTTCCCCCGTGATGGTCTTGTCCGGATCACCAATCTTCATACGATAATAATTTCCTCTTTCCGTTCGTTCAAATGGCGTCCCACCGCAGGAAACATACTCAATCCTCGCAAATAATTTCCCCTTGCTTCCATCTGCCCGATAAACTTTATTTATCCTCGGAATATCGCGATAAATACCATGTTGCGGCTCTCGAAAGTTCACTGTGATTTTCTCTTGAATTCGGTATGTATTTGCTTTTGTCACATCCACTCTTACATGATATTTTTCAATGGTAAATTTGCTGGAATCCGCCTTAGCATATGGGGCGATAAATAGGCATGCCAAGGCAAGGATAAGGGGGCATAAAATTTTTTTCATTTTCATAGGTGCTTCCTCTCCACTTCTAATCCCACCAAAAATACCAGACATTGGACTTGCGAAGACAGTCTGCCACCTCGCCCAATGTTCCGCTAGCCGTACATTGGTCTACGCGATCTGGCGTAAAGGCATAATGCTCTTTTGCCAGCTCCCATGCTGCCTCTTCCGTCTCAACTTTTCGGTCAACGACAAACTCCATGGTATCATGAGATATCACCGCTGGAATTGCTCCATAAGTCTCATACCAGTACCGGCAAATTGCCTGCATTTCCTCGGCAGCAGGACACTCATTCCAACCACCCATAGGCACCCACGCGATCACTTGCCACGGTTTTTCCACAGGAATCTCAAACATAATTGTTTCCTCTGATCCCGTACCATCGTATTTCATAAAGGAACTAAGCCAGTGAATTTCATCTCCCCCTGCAAGTTCGCCCATGAACTCACTGAGATCTTCGTCCTCTGCAAAGTCTTCTTCATAATCCTCCATATATTCCGTGTAACGGTCTTTCAAAATCGCCGCGCCATTGGTAGCTTCTTGGGACAAAAGCAATTCTTTCGAATACTCCTCATCCTCTAAAATATCCATCCACTCCGCCAACGTTTCATCTGCCGGAACTAAGATTGGTACAAACCCTTCTGACCGCCCTCTCTGTAATGCCGCTTCATACGCCTTATTGATTTCTTCTGCCGAGGTTCCCTCAGCAAATACCTGATGCGGGCACCCGATCTTCTGTATCAATTCCTCGGTACTATCCT
>JAZNJZ010000113.1:0-29045 GCA_045578325.1 Eubacterium sp. | reverse complement strand
GGATGGTTTGCAAATAAAATTACAACAGATATTTATGATCCAGAGGGAACCATTCAAGGTAATCCGAACGCAGCTACAAACTATGCAGACGAAGATAATCGTGCGACCATTCGTAATAAATATGCACGTTTGGACAAGCATTTTGAAGTAACGGTGACATCGGACACTATTTCCCCACAAGATTATGCAAACAAAACGGTTGCGCAGTTAAATGCGGAGCATCCAGGGATTTTTGTTGCTTCAAAAGGGGAAGATGATTCCGTAGTTGAGGCAATTCGTTCGGATGTTATCAATGATGAAGTAAACTGGAATAAGAATGTTGCATTGGATACAAATGTACATTATTCATTCAAGACAACCAGCAAAGTAATGAGCCAAGAAGACTATGATACCAAGACGATGGCAGAGTTGTTTGCGGATGAGAAGTATAAAGATGTGTTCCGTGTCACAGAAGGAAAGCCAATTTCACAGAAGGTGATAAATGACCAGGCTCGTTGGACTAAGGATTCGTCCCAAGAAATGACCGAGAATGTAGATGAAGCTGCTGATACTGAGAAGTATCTGGTATTTGTTGCAAAGGGAGAAGGCGAGTACAGTTTGACTTCTGATTCCGCCGGCAACAAGATTTTGAAAAAAGCACAGGATCAGTTAGAAATCGCAGAGGCCAACATCCTTTATGTGGATAGTATAGATGATTATGCAGGTTATGAAAGTGCAAGAACTAAGCATGGAGATGCGTTCGCTGGTTATCTTAATACAAACCAAGCGGATAAGTTACAAGGAACATATGTAAATATATCTGATCCAGAGCTTACTAAATTAACAGTAAGATACGTAAATACGTATTTTGAGTATACATTTGGTTATGATCATGTGTTATATACATATACTTACACATATTATAACATTCGTGTAAATGACTTGGTTAAGCGTATGTTCTTCCGTCGTAAAACGGATAAAGAGTACGAGGATATTAAGCTTAAGATTATTGTTGCTACTCCAGATATGATTAATGAAGTAGACAAAAATGATACAACGACAAAATTAAGTTATATTGAACGTGCGGATATGGTTTATTTTAGTGCGGTTGATAAAGAGGCATATAACTGGAGTGATTTCTTGAAGTTCTATTATGAGTACATAGTAGGAGATTTGAGCGCATATGATCCAGATAAACTTGCAACGTTCTATGACAATGATTTAGAGTGGGTTGACTGTATGAAGTTGATTGAGCGTCTGAGTACAGAGATGAATATGCCACTCATGTATACAAAGCAAGTTGGTGATATGTTAAATAAAGGTGTGAATCGTGATGGTTCTTCTGCATCTCATATTTTCCTTAATTCATCAACGAAAGTAAAGGATGAAATTAGTTCTCTGAATAACATAGCGAAATTGTATCTTATCACTACTCAGTTTAACTTGGGTGCGGTGAAGGGAACAAAGAACTATCAAGGTCAAAACTTTGAGAGAACGTTTATGGACGATATTTATCCGTATATTAAGCAAATTCCAATTGTTCAGAAGAACGGGAACACTGCAAAATACACTGGATATTATTCACGTCAGGTATGTGATTGTGGTGATTTGTCAGCTGACAAAGAGATGAATTCGCATTACTTGTGGAATCGATATACATTTATTCCAATTGAGTCCGAATTTAATTATGTTGAGAATCGCTCTATGTACATGGAGAAGTATGGATATCTGTATACATATTTGAATAATAACAATAACCTTCAGCAGGGTAATGTGGCAATGTACAACAAACTTACTGGTGTACGTATTGACCATGACTTTGATAACGATCCACAGAACGTTACATTGGTAGGTCGAGATATTGCGTCGACGTTGGAATCGATTTTCAATGACTCTACGATGGGAACCATGGGTATTATTATTTATAAGATTATGAACCAGGGTACGCCAGAGACCCCTACGATGAAGTTTTCCGTAGAAAAGTATTCGTCAGGTGAGAGTTTGAAACTCAAGTATACAAAAATAGATAATACGTCTGTTCTTTTAGACTATAGTTCAGATGCAAAATACAAGAACGACAAGAAATTGTATTTGAAATGTAAATTGATCAATAACACTTACTTAGACGACGGTACAATTCAGGCAAACATTCAAGATGGTGTAATCAAATCTGTAAATCTAGTAAATCAGAATACTGGAAATGCAAAAGAATTGATTATGGTTAGTGGAGATCCAAAGACGGTGCTTTCTAGTGATAAGACGAAAGTGGAAAATGGATTGACACCATCGGTACCATTCCCTATTACGAGTGTAGCATTCCAAGAGGAAAATCCAAGTACACCAGTGTTGGATTTGGATGTGGATCAGGGACCAATCAAAGGTATTCAGGTTCCTGCAGAGCGCTCCATTACATTCTGGGTTCCATTTAATCTTTATGATTGGCAAGAAGGTTACAACACCGTTGAGGTAACCTGGGTTGCTCGTACATCAAAAGGTAAGAGGGCTTATCAGAACGAAGGTACAAATGAAGTTGCAATAGGAGAACGTACATTATTCAATCTTGAGTAATTACGGAAAAAGTAATTTAAACCTGCACCTAGTATTGGGTGCAGGTTTTTTGAAGCGAGAGGTAATATGACAAAGAAAATAGCGGATATAAAAAATGAATTTGAGCAGGCAAAGATGAGTGAATGGGATGCGCTTTTTCAGCAGTATGCTACCGATGAGAGAAGTGGTGTACAAAAGATGATTACGGCGTATCAGAAGAAAATAATTGCATATGAAAATGAATGTAAGCGTTTGCTGGCAATGAAAGCGTTTGAAGATAAATATGGAGATGAGTATTCTTGCATCTGCGGAATTGATGAGGCGGGACGAGGGCCATTGGCAGGACCTGTGGTGGCAGGCGCCGTGGTGCTGCCGAGGGACTGTGAAATCTTGTATCTGAATGATTCAAAAAAGTTGAGCGCAAAGCGCCGAGATGAGTTGTTTGATGAGATTAAAGAGAAAGCAGTTGCTTATGGTATTGGGATGAGTTCTCCAGCGCGAATCGATGAAATCAATATTTTGCAAGCGACGTATGAAGCGATGGTGCATGCGGTAGAGGACTTAGATGTAGTTCCCGATCTTTTGCTGAACGATGCGGTGACAATTCCACAATTGCCGATTAAGCAGGTGGGAATTGTGAAGGGAGATGCTAGAAGTGTTTCCATTGCGGCAGCGAGTATTATGGCCAAGGTAACGAGGGATCGTCTGATGGTAGAGTATGCAGAATTATATCCGGAGTACGGGTTTGATGGACACAAGGGATATGGTTCAACAGCTCATATTGCGGCGATAAAAACGTATGGACCGTGTCCAATCCATCGACAAAGTTTCATTAAAAATTTTCTAAATTAAAGACAGATAAATGAGTAGGAAGGAGAGAGCACATGACAGGACCAGATAGAAAAAAAACGGCAGTGGCACTTGAGTATGAACCAGGTGATCAGGCGCCCAAAGTTGTAGCATCTGGAATGGGGCACATTGCGGAGCGTATCATATCCACCGCGCAAGAGTCCAACGTGCCAGTTCATAAGGACGAAAAACTGGCAAAGAGCTTATCGATTTTGGATGTGGGTGAATTTATTCCACCAGAACTATATGGCATTGTGGCGGATGTGCTTGTGTATGTGGATGGCATGGAGAAGATTCAGCGTAAGCTGGACAGGAAATAGTTGGTTTGTGCTTGAAACATGTTCTGGTTTGTGTTAGACTACTCATTATAAAAAAGAGAGATGAGGAGCTGAGAAAATGCCTATAAAAATACCAAATTCACTTCCGGCAACGGAAATTTTGGAAAATGAAAATATATTTGTAATGACAGAGCATCGTGCGATGCATCAGGATATTCGCCCTTTGAGTGTGCTGATTTTAAATCTGATGCCAACAAAAATTGTGACAGAGACACAGTTATTGCGTAAATTATACAATACCCCACTTCAGATCGAAGTTGAGTTTTTGAAAACAGCTAGCTACATTCCACAGCATACGGATCCCACTCATTTGGATACTTTTTACACTACTTTTGATGAAGTGAAGGATCGTAAGTTTGATGGTATGATTATTACAGGGGCACCACTGGATTATGTTGCCTTTGAAGATGTGACGTATTGGAATGAAGTGTGCAAGATTATGGAATGGTGCAAGACACATGTGCACTCCACATTGCATCTTTGTTGGGGAGCTTTTGCTGGATTGTATTACTATTATGGAATTCAGAAGCATGATCTGCCAGAAAAATTGTCTGGTGTATATGAGCATACAGTGACAAAGAAAAACTCGCCGTTGTTCCGTGGGTTTGATGATATTTTTTATGCACCACAGTCGAGAGCCACAACAGTGCGTGCAGAGGATATCCTGGCAGTAGACGAATTGGAATTGATGGCTGCTTCGGAAGAAGCGGGAGTTACCCTTGTAAAGACAACGGATAGCCGTCATTTCTTTATGACTTGTCATCCTGAGTACGATGCGGATACATTAGCGAAAGAGTTTTATCGTGATCGAGATAAGGGGATGAATCCAAAGATTCCGTGTAATTATTTTCCGGGTGATGATCCGGATCAAAAACCGATTGTACGGTGGCGTTCGACAGGGCAGTTGTTGTTTTCAAATTGGTTGAATTATTATGTATATCAAAGTACGCCTTATGATATTAAACAAGTGTAAAAAAAATGGACTTACTGTGAAAACAGGAAAGTCCATTTTTATAGTTATGCCCAAGGGCGAAATGTCTCACCGATTGGTTCACGAATCACAAGATCCGCATGAGCGTCACGAGCGGTCTCGGATTTGTTAATGAGAACCAGTTTGTTGCCTCGGTAGTAGTCAATTAACCCAGCTGCGGGGTACACGGCAAGAGAAGTACCACCGATGATAAGTACGTCTGCATTTTTGATGTAAGAGATGGAGCGCTCTAGTACGTAAGAATCTAAGGATTCTTCATACAGAACCACATCTGGTTTGATGGTGCCACCACAAGTGCAGGTTGGGATTCCATCTTGGGCTAGAATATCTTTTAATCCGTAAAAAGAACCACATCGCATACAATTGTTGCGAAGGACAGAACCGTGAAGTTCCAATACTTCTTTACTACCAGCTTTTTGATGAAGGCCATCGATGTTCTGGGTGATAACCGCGCGACATTTTCCTGCCTTTTCCAGATTGGCAAGAGCGATATGGGCACTGTTTGGTTCTGCATCTTCAAAAAGCATTTTGTTGCGATAGAAACGGTAAAATTCCTCTTTATTGCGCATAAAAAAACTATGGCTCAAAATGGTTTCAGGGGGATAGTCATATTCCTGATTATATAAACCGTCAACACTACGAAAATCCGGTATATTACTTTCCGTGGAGACACCAGCTCCCCCAAAGAAAACGATATTGTCGCTGCCGTCAATCCACTCTTTTAATTGTTCCAATTCATTCATATATCATAACCTCCGTTCTATATACTATGATTAGTATACCATGAAAAAAACTGGCACAAAAGTATTATTTTGTCATATATTTGAGAAAAAAGGATTAGGAGAAAGTAATGAGAAAATATGTAGCAATCATGTTGGTTAGTGTCCTAGCATCGCTGCAATTGTGTGGGTGTGATTCTTCTGAGGAGGAAAAGTTGGTACCGATTACGTTGAATGAGGTGGCACATTCGATTTTTTATGCACCGCAATATGTGGCCATAGAGAATGGATATTTTACAGAAGAGGGAATCGATATCAAACTTGTGAATGGAGCTGGTGCAGACAACGTTATGACAGCGGTGTTGTCGGGAGAAGCAGACATTGGCTTTATGGGATCGGAGGCCTCGATTTACGTGTATAATCAAGGGGCGGGAGAAAAAATCGTAAATTTTGCGCAGTTGACTCAGCGGGCAGGAAATTTTCTTGTGGCAAGAGAGGCAGATGAGTCCTTTACTTGGGAGAAGTTGAAGGGAAAGACAGTACTGGCAGGACGCAAGGGCGGTATGCCACAGATGGTATTTGAATACATACTAAAGAAAAATCAGTTGGATCCACAGAAAGATTTGAATATGGTACAGAATATTGATTTTGGGCTTACAGCGGAGGCATTTGCTTCGGGACAGGGAGACTACTCTGTGGAATTTGAGCCTTACGCAGCAGCATTGGAAAAAGAGAAAAAGGGGTATGTGGTGGCGTCTCTAGGAGTGGATAGTGGAATGGTACCTTATACGGCGTATTCGGCCAAAGAAAGCTATCTTGAGAAAAATCCAGAGATACTGCAGAAGTTCACTAAGGCATTGCAAAAAGGAATGGATTATGTTCAGACTCATACCCCTCAGGAAATTGCAAAAGTAATTCAACCACAGTTTCCAGAGACGGAAGAGGGTGTCTTGACTACGATAGTAGAACGATATTATGAACAAGATACTTGGAAAGAAAATCTTATTTTTGAGAAGGACAGTTTTGAATTGTTGCAGGATATACTAGAGTCTTCTAGAGAGTTGGAAAAACGAGTTCCTTATGAGGAATTGGTTAATACAGAATATGCAAAAGCAGTGATTGAAAAAGGAGAGTAAGGAAAAGATAAAACCGATCAGGATAAAGAAGAGATATCCTGACCGGTTTTATTTTACTTCACTTTCAAGATGTATGTTACAGTTTTACTTTTTTTCTGGCCCGTACCATAGGAAGTCAGTCGTACTGTATACCGTCCTTTTTTTAAGGTAAAGATAGCTTTTTTTCCTTTGAAAAATTGTTTTTTCTTTCCTTTGAACTGAATACAGGTTTTCTTTGCTTGTGTTCCTTTTTTCCATCGAAGAGTTACGTTATATTTGCCATTTTTCTTTCTCTTAGCGGTGTGTCGAATCTTACTTGGTTTTCCTGGTTTTTTTGTTTTCTTTTGTTTCGACGCAGTAGACGTGGATTTTGAAGTGTCCGGCGTTTCACTTGGTGTGGGTGTGACGGAAGGGAGAGGAGCAGTACCAATTCCTACAGCAAATAAATAGCCGGAGTCGTTGGAATAATACAACGTGCCATCAGAATCTGCCGCCACACTAGAGATGCAGAATTGTTTTCCTTCGATAGGGGCAATTAATGTATGCAATTCCCCATTGGTTGTTGTTTCTGTGTCTTCCATGTAAGAAATGCCGCCAGGCAGGGCATTGTTCGTCACATACACATAAAGCTTTTCATTGTTCTCTGCTGTGGCATAGCCAGTGGAGAGAAGCGGAGAAGATTTTATGTCGCCACAACCCGAATGGGTGGTGGAATAAATGAGGGACATGGTATCTGCGTTTACCACATTGAGACGACCATTGGTTCCATAAAAACTTCCGACATAAATCCGTCCGTTGTAAATGGTTGGCGTACTGGTACAATTGATGGAATCCGTAGCTCCTTCACCAAGAAAAACAGCCGTGATATCCCCAAAGGTTCCATCTGTATTGATTTTGATTTTGTATAAATAACCGTTGGTTGAAGTGGTATAGTAGGAATCGGTTTGCTCATCGTAGGTGATACCTGCACGGATTTTTCCAGGGGTGGATACCACAGTGGACAAATCCAATGTATCGTATGTCATATCGTCAGTCTGAGCGTGAGACACCAAGATTCCATTATCTCCGCCAAAAAGGATTCCGTTTTTCTCTTCGGTATCAAAGGCGCAGGCGCCGCTCCAATAAAATCCACATTGGTTGTTATAGGTCCATAGGGTGGAACCAGTGTCTGCATTTAAACAATAAAATACACCGTCCGATCCATTTGGATGGGAAGTACCAGCATAGACGTATCCATCGAGATAAAGAGTGGTTGTCAGGGACTGATTGTCAAAGGAATCACTAATCCATCGGGACGTCATGGTGGAGATATCCACACATTCCATGGTGCCGCTTTTTAATGGAATAAATAGCTGATTGCCATGTAACGTGGTGTGGCATACCGAGTTCATGGATTGGCAGAGAGTAAGACTGCGTGTAATGGTTCCATTCTTATCCAACTCATACAAAATATTTTCACATACCACATAAAGGTTTGTTTCTGTAATGATTGGTGAAGAGTTGTAGACTGTTCCAGTGGTCTCGGTTAAGCGACGTTGCCATTTGATATAGGTGTTGTCTGGATTTACTGGTGTTTTTGCTGCGGTAATATTTGCATTATGGAGTCCATCCTCATTGCGGAAAGAGTTCCAGGCATTTGAAACATTGCAAGGAACAAGAATAAGTGCAAGGATAAGGGTTACTGTTTGAAGTCGTTTCATAAAATATTCTCCTTGTTTGAATATGGCACTTTTGCTTAGAAGGATACAAAAGTGCCAACAATATTTTTGTTATGCTTTGATTGTTACATTGATTTTTTTGCTATACGTACTATAGATGTTCGTTTTCTTCTGTTTTTTATAACTTCTGACTTTGATTGTATAACGACCTTTTTTCAATTTTTTGATAAGGCTTGTTTTCTTTGTTGTTTTTCGGATTTTCTTGCTTTTCTTGCCAGTAATTACAACTTCGTAGCCAGTTGCATTCTTCACTTTTTTCCAAGAAACTTTCACTTTCTTTTTGGTTGCCTTTGCTTTTACCTTCTTTGGGGTAGCCAACGTGGTTTTTTTTGTGTTTTCAGTTGTTGGAGCCACGGTTGCTGCAGGCGTTGATTCTGGTGTTGCAGTAGGAGCTACAGTAGATGCAGCAGCCTCTGTAACCGTTACACGTGCGAAGGCTTTGGAAAGTTCAGGAATACCATTCGAAGCGTTTTTTCCAGCAACAAGAGTGTAGCTACCAGCTTTTTCAATACAAATGGATGCCGTTCCGGTACTGGTTGTGGTGACAGTCTGAATCAATGCATTGGTAGCGTCGTAAACAGAGATTGCCTCTTCAGAAGCCGGAGTAGTTGTTGTAGCAAAACCATCGTCCTTTTGGTAAGTTACGGTGAAAGCTTCATCCGTAGTTGCCTCGTATGTAGTTTTATCAAACCAACTGTAGCTGGTATAAGCGCCCCAGCTGCCAGCGTTGGCATCATAACAAGCCTGACGGAAGAATACGATGGTGTCACCGTCCTGAATCGGACAGCCAATGGCATTGTAGCTATAACCAGTTGCGGAATCTACAGGACATACATTGTTTACGCGGTAGGACCAGCTAGGATAATAATCCAATGTTTCTTCTCCTTTTATGTAACTTGGGTTTCCCCAAGAGAAGGTAAGATCCGTTGTCAGTGCTTCGGAATTTGTTGAAACATATTTTGCCAGAGCGTGAGCAGCGGTATAGTTGGTAGTGGTAAACAATGGCTGTTCCACAGGCTCGCTTTCTACAAGTGTAGTGGTGACGTATGTCTCGTTGATAGCAGCAACGTCTTCCGCGGTTAGTTCAACTTCTGTAGCAGGAATTAATGTACCATTGGCATCTTCCACGCGGAGTGTTACCGTAATGGAGTTTGTTGTTGCTGTGTTTGCATTTGTAACTTCATTTGCCGAAAAAAGTGTGATCATCAGGGCAAAAGAAAGTAGAAATGCAATCCATTTTTTTGTTGTTTTCATTTGTCTTGTCCTCTTTTCTGCGCCATTGCGCTATATTTTTTGGACGATACATAAAAGTAGAAATATAAAATCCCCGTTTGTCCAATATAGAAAAATCTAAAAATGGGCATACGGGGAACGTAATGACATAGATAATACAAGCTGCCAAAACATTCCCTCTCCCTCCGAAAGGTCGTATTTCAAACTATATGGCAGGTCTTCCGACTTATGCATCAACTGCAAATGATACCTTCCCAGAATCAAAGATTCCAGTGGCTGACCATTGTCTCATCATTTACATCCTCAAATACGGCAGCGGGGGCTGTGCCGGACTCGAACCGGCTTCCCTATTAATTCTGCTCACATGCCTACGCATGCAAAAGAGAAAAAGCATTTCTCTATGACAGAAACCAATATAGCTACTTATATGAAATCCAAGTACAATTATAGCAGTCACAGAAAAATAATCAAGGAGAATTTGACAGAATATGTGATTCGGTGGTATGATTCTTAAAAATGCCATTCGGTTTTCATATGATGTAAATGTGAAAATCGGGAAAATGAGGAAATCATGAGTAAGAATAAAAAAGCAATTCTTTTTTGTGTGGTAGCATTGGTGGCCATTGGTGTGTTTCTTGGGATACAAGGACAAAAGCAGTCGCCAGAAGTTGTGGATGTGGTGGACATGTATGAAAAGGAATCCGGATTCGAAACGGAGACGCCAGACATCGAACAAGAGAGTGTGAAAAGCACGGAGACGCCTGAGACAAGTAAGACGGCGGACAAGAGAAAGAACGTTTTGACAAAGAACAAAGAGGGGAAGAAGAATGAGAAGAAAGAAAAATCCCATTCAGACAAAGATTCATCAGATCAAGCAGATTCGAAAGATTCTTCGAATGATAAAGAAAGTGAGAAAAGCAAGGCGAAGAAACCAGCGTCCCAAGATTCATCAAAAAAATCGAAGCAATCGGTAGGAGATGAAAAGAAGCAAGAGCGTCCGGGGGCATCACCGCAACAAGTAACGCCACAACCGGCAAAGGTGATATCCACTGCGAAACCAAAGAAGCAGCAATGTAATTTGACCATCACTTGCAAGGATGCGTTTCATTATAAGCATAGGTGGAATGATAACGCAAAAAAGGTAATACCAGAAAGTGGTATATTTTTACAGGGGACATTTGAAGTACAGGAAGGTGATACCGTATTTGATGTGATGAAACGTGCTTGTGGTGAAAAAAATGTTTTATTGGATTATGTATTTACGCCGATGTATTCCACTTATTACATAAAAGGAATTGGAAATCTGTATGAGTTTGACTGCGGAGCGGAAAGTGGATGGTTGTATAAGATAAATGGTGAGAATCCTGGATACGGTTGTAGTCAGTATAAACTCAGTGGGGGAGAAGAGATTGTGTTTTATTATAGTTGTGAGAAATAGTGCAATAGAGGTGAAAAGACAGTGAATTATTTTGCAAATGTTCACCCAGCTGTCATATTCACATATTTTATGACGAGTATGGTGATGATTATATTATTTTTTGACCCGATTATTCTCGGGATATATTTGCTTTCGCAGATCCTATTTATTTCGTATTGCAAGGGGATTTTGCAAGGGGTGAAATACGTCTTAGGATCGCTGGGTTTCGTGATGCTTTGTGGAGGGATAAACGCTTTTGTTAATCACCGCGGTGCCACCGTTTTTGCGAGAGTTGCAGGGCTTCCCATCACACTAGAATCCGTCGTTTTTGGGGGATTGACAGGGGTGCTTTTGGCAGCATCATTACTGTTATTTTCATGCTATAACAACATCATGACATCGGAGAAAATGATGTGTTTATTTGGAAATGTTTTGCCGCAGTTTTCCCTTGTGTTTTCAATGATATTACGCTTGGTTCCTAAATTAAAAAGGGATTACCATAAAATACGTGAGAATCAAAAAATCCAGACAGGGATGCTATCTGCCCTGGTGGGCATTGCTTTGGAGGATTCATTGGAAACGGGAGTTGTAATGCGTTATCGGGGATATGGAAGTGGCAAAAAGAGGACAAGTATTTATTCTCGAAAAATGAAAGTGGTAGATTGGATTCTTCTGGGAGTTTTTGTCATAGGAGCGGTACTTGGTGTCGTGCTCTATATGAGTTCGGGGACGACAATGGAAATTTTTCCATATATTGAGTATCAGTTGGATAACCGTGGGATGATTTCTTACGGAATCTTTTTTTGCATTGCCAATTTGCCAATGTGGATGAATGGAATGGAGGAAATCAAGTGGAGACGTATTGTTTCGAACATATAAATTATCAATATCCAGGTTATGATAAAAAGGTTTTGTTAGAGCTTTCCTTCTCTGTGCGGGAGGGAGAATTTATTGTTATTTGTGGTGCCTCTGGTTCAGGAAAATCCACGCTCCTTCGTGTATTAAAGGAAGAGAATCCTGAATTTGCTTATGTTATGCAAAATCCCACGACACAGATTGTGACGGATAACGGATATCATGAACTGGCCTTTGGGATGGAAAACCAAGGAGTGGCACCAGAAAAGATGAAGCAGGTTATTGCAGAAACCGCTACTTACTTTGGAATCCAGCGGCTTTTAGAGAGGGATACGCACACACTGTCAGGAGGGGAAAAGCAGTTATTGAACCTGGCGGCAGCCATCGTAATGAATCCCAAGGTCATTCTTTTGGATGAACCTACGTCTCAGTTGGATCCTATGGCGGCAACAGAATTTCTAGAAGTGGTGAAGAGAATCAATGAGCAGATGGGTGTGACGGTAATTCTTGTGGAACAGCGCCTAGAGGAAGTGTTGGCCATATGTGATCGAATGATGGTGCTGCATGATGGAGAAATCGTAGCCTATGACACAGTGCAGCGTGTGTATCAAAAGATAATAAGTCAGACGGAGATTGCCAGAGAGTATATGATGTATATGCCATCGTATGTGCGATTGTTTGACAAGTTTTCCAAAGAAGCGACAATGTGTCCGGCCAATGTAAAAGAATGCAGAAACTGGTTTTACGAGCAGGAGATTTTACTTTCTGGATATTATCCATGGGAAAAAAAGGACGGGCAAGAAAATATTTCAATCCAATGTAAAGACCTTTACTTTCGATATGCAAAAAAGGAACGGGACATACTAAAGGATGTGAATTTTCAAGCAAAGGCGGGACATGTGTATGGTATCGCGGGTGGTAATGGAAGTGGAAAGTCCACGTTGTTGAAAGTGTTAGCAGGAGTGGAAAAGGCATACCATGGTGTGAGACGCTGCCAAGGAGAAATTGCGTATCTTCCACAGGAACCAAAATATATGTTTATTAAAGAACAAATTCGTGATATAATAAAAGATAGTCGTACTGCAGAGCGGTTTGGTCTGATGGAAATCATGGATCGACATCCCTATGATATTAGTGGCGGACAGATGCAGCGGTTGGCAATGGCTGTTTTATATGAAAAAAATGCGGATGTGTATTTATTTGACGAGCCAACGAAGGGGCTGGATCCCTATTGGAAAAAGCAGTTTCGTAAATGGGTACTGGAGCTTGCCGATGCAGGAAAAACCGTGGTGATAGTAAGTCATGATGTGGAATTTGCAGCAAATACCTGTCAGTACATGACCATGTGTTTTCAGGGCGAGTTACTGGAAACAGTTGCAACAGAAGAGTTTTTCCGAGAAAATCGTTTCTATACAACTGCTGTTCATAAGATTGTCAGGGATCGCTACCCGGATATTATTTCAGAGAGGTTTTTGTATGAAGAAAAAGCATGAGGGGCTGGTATACACCATATTGCTACTGGTATGCATTGTGATATTATATTATAGTTTATTTTGCCTTGAGGGAAGAAATTATTATTTTGTTAGTTTAGCGATTATTTTGACGAGCATCATTATGTTTTTGGTTCGATTTGAAAATCGTTCCCCTTCGGTGGCAGAGATAACGATTATCGCAGTGATGTGCGCACTGGCTATCGTAGGACGAATTGCCTTTTTTGCGTTGCCCAATTGCAAACCGATGTTGGCATTAATTATTATTACGGGCATTGCCATGGGAGCAGAAACTGGTTTTATGACGGGTGTATTCAGTGCTTTTGTATCTAATTTTTATTTTGGACAGGGGTCCCATACTCCATTTCAAATGTTTGCCATGGGAGTGGTTGGGTTTTTTGCGGGTATGATTTTTCGGAAAGTGCCGGTGAATAAGATTTCCTTGTCTGTGTATGGCATGATATCCGTCTTGTTATTATATGGTGGTATCGTGGATATTAATACGTTGTATTATACCATAGGTGAAAATACATGGCAGGGAATTGTGACGGTATATGGTTCGTCATTTGTCTTTAACCTGATTCATGCCGTTTATACAGTTGTATTTTTGGTATTACTCCATAAACCAATTTTAAATAAATTGACACGAGTGAAAGTAAAATATGATTTGATGGAATAGAGAAGGAGAAAGTAGTATGAGTAGTGTAAAAATTGTTACAGATAGTAATAGCGGAATCACACAAGAACTGGCGGAAGAACTTGGAATTGAAGTTGTTCCAATGCCGTTTTTTATTGATGAAACCCAGTATTTTGAGGGAATTAGCATGACTCGAGAGCAATTTTATCAGGCACTGATGGATGATACGGTATCGGTGTCAACATCCCAGCCATCTCCTCAAGCAATTATGGATATGTGGAGTGAGTTGTTGAAGGAATATGACGAGATTGTACATATTCCAATGTCAAGTGGAATAAGTAGCTCCTTGTCTACCGCAATGATGTTAGCTCAGGAAGATGAGTTCGAAGGAAAAGTATTTGTTGTAGATAATCAGAGAATTTCGGTGACGCAACTTCGAAGTGTTACGCAGGCGAAAGCGTTGGCTGAGAAAGGATATTCTGGAAAAGAGATTCGGGATATATTAATGCGAGATAAATTCGAAAGTAGCATTTATATTATGGTGGATACGTTGAAATATCTGAAAGAGGGGGGACGGCTTACCCCGGCGGTAGCAGCCATTGGAACCCTTTTACGTATTAAGCCTGTGTTGCAGATTCAGGGCGAGAAATTGGATTCTTATGCGAAAGTGAAATCCTTGAAACAAGCAAAAACAACCATGATTAAAGCCATTAAAAGTGATATAGAAAAACGCTTCCCCTATGCGTCACCAGAGACCATGTGCATTGATATAGCACATACGGAAAATCAGGAAGAAGCAGAGAAATTCCGTGAGGAATTGTTGGAGTTGTTCCCAGGCTATGATATTATTATTGATGATTTGTCTTTGAGTGTATCCTGTCACATTGGTCCAGGAGCATTGGCATTGGCATTGTCAAATATACCAGAAGAGTTGAGATAAGTGGCACTGTATAGAAAAAAGGAAATGTAAGCGTTTGCGAGCGAGCTCACACACTTACATTTCCTTTTTTCTGCATGGCTTGTAGCATACGCGCAGAACGGGGGCGCTTGGTTTTACCAAGCGCCCCCGCCGAAAAAGAGGAAAACAAAAACTTTGAATAAGCTTAATTATTATTGACGGAAGGTTTAACATAAACGTCTACATCTTCATCGTCATCAAAATCATCATCAAATTCATCATAATCAAAATCCCCATCAAAATCATCTAAATAACGAGGTGTTACATGTCGATACACAGCGTAAGCGATGGCTGCAACCGATGCAACTGCTCCAATGATAGCAAGAACCCAAAGAAGTGTACTTTTTCTTTCCTCCTCGTTGTTTTTTTTCAAAATCTGACTTAATGTTTCATTCATATATCGCTACCATCCTTTCACAAATATTCTAAAGTATTGACTAATATTAGTATAACATATCTAGCCAAAATATACTAGTTTTAATTTCAAATTTTCGTAAGTTTTGCAAAGCTACTACGCAGCTTTCTTTGACCAAATTCCTTGAATTCTACAACAACTTCATAATCTGTGCTCAACTTGGTAATGGAACGGACAGTCCCAGTTCCAAATTTAATATGGTATACCGTATCGCCTTCTTCGTAATCTGGTTTCTCAGAAGGGGTGGAGAGCGCAGAAGTACCTTTTTGGATGTAAGGATTATCTGCAAAAGGATTTTTGGAGCCTTTGTTGTATTTTTTCGCTGGTGAGAAAATATCTTCTAATCCGGTTTGCTTGCCGAAATCTGCTTTACGATAAGACGGTGCGGAATCTCGAAATCCGCGGTCGTTTTCTGCTTCGGATTGCTTCAGAAGATATCTTGGAATCTCACTGATGAAGCGAGAAGGAAAGTTAAAATTAGGTTCTCCGTTTCGCATTCGTTGTCGAGCGCAGGTAAGAGTAAGGCGTTTCATTGCCCTCGTAATACCTACGTAGCAAAGCCTGCGTTCTTCCTCCATTTCTTCATCGGAAACATCGTATACTGCCATGGAACCAGGGAATACATTTTCCTCCATACCACAGATATATACATTGGGAAACTCAAGTCCTTTGGCGCTGTGAAGTGTCATTAATAGAACTTGTTCCGCATCTTCATCTACCGTATCAATGTCGGCCACAAGGGCAATATTTTCCAAAAGTCCGTTTAAGGTACCGGCATCTCCCGTAGTATCTTCCATAGAATCTGTCTCATACTGGATGATTTTATTCATAAGAGAATCAATGTTTTCCAGACGCGCACTAGCTTCTACCGTATCTTCCGCTTCCAATTCTTTTACATATCCGGTGCAGTCAATGATCTGCTCCATCAATCCCTGTAAGGTGAAATCCGATTCGTCCAAAGAAAAACGCAACTGCTCGATGAAACTCACAAAGGAGGAGATGCGAGAAGCCGCTCTAGCACAACCGTCGATATAGTCGGCATCCTTCAAAGCTGCAAAAAAGCTAATGCCATGGGTGATGCTATAGTCCGTGATACGTTGAATCGTGGTGGCGCCGATGCCTCTTCGTGGAACATTGATAATACGCTTCACAGCGATGTCGTCATCGGGATTATTTACGGTCTTAAGATAGCACAGAAGATCTTTAATCTCTTTTCGGGCATAAAAGTTAATGGCACCGACGATGCGATACGGAATGTTTTCTTGAACCAATTTTTCCTCAAATACACGGGATTGGGCATTGGTTCGATACAAGATGGCAAAATCGGAATAGCTGTCGCCATTGTCGTTAATGGCTTTGCGAATGTCACCGGCAATACCAGCTGCTTCCTCGTATTCGTTTAAAAATTGTACATAGCGAATGGCTTCCCCTTCCTCTGCATCCGTCCAAAGAGCCTTTGCTTTTCTTGCCGTATTGTGCTTGATTACTTCATTGGCCGCTTCCAGAATTCGTTTGGTGGAGCGGTAGTTTTGCTCCAAACGAATGGTTTTTGTTTCTGGAAAGATTTTTTCAAAATTCAAAATATTATAAATATTTGCCCCGCGGAATTTGTAGATGGACTGGTCGTCATCTCCCACAACACATAGGTTACGATATTTGGAGGCAAGGAGACTTAGCAACATGAACTGAGCAGTATTGGTATCCTGATACTCATCCACCATAATAAAACGGAAGCGGTCTTGATAGCGTTCAAGGACCTCCGGTTGTGTTTTGAATAATTCTACCGTTTTCATAATTAAATCATCAAAATCCAACGCATTGTTTTGCTTGAGACGTTTTTGGTACTCCTTGTAAACTTCACCAAAAATTCTGCGGTTGTATTCCTTCGATACTTCATCTGCGTACATTTCTGGTGTCTTTAATTCATTTTTGGCATTGGAAATAACGTTTAAAAATGTTTTCTCTTTATATTTTTTCGGATCGATATTCTTATGTTTGCAAATGTCCTTCATAAGACTTTTCTGGTCGTCCGAATCATAAATCGTAAAGCTGCGAGAATAGCCGAGCAAATCGATATATCGTCGGAGAATGCGCACGCAAGTAGAGTGGAATGTACTGACCCAGATGCTTTCGGCACCAAAGGTAACAATCTGATCCACACGTTCCCGCATTTCTCGTGCGGCTTTATTAGTAAAAGTCAGAGCAAGAATCTGGTAAGGGCTGACTTGATGCTCCTCAATCAAATAAGCGATTCGATGAGTCAAAACCCGCGTTTTTCCAGAGCCGGCCCCAGCCAAAATCAAAAGTGGTCCCTCGTAGTGAAGGACAGCATCCTTTTGCATATCATTTAATTTATGTAAAATTTCCATATGTAATACCTCCATCTCAGATATACCAAACGTGTGTTCATTATAGCATAGCAAGAAAGGAATGACAACTAGTATATGAAAATCCTACGAAAAAGTGATAGAGTAGTAGGGAAAGAGAGGAGAGAATCATGAGAGACATTTATGTACTGGATTTGCATACCCATACGTATGCCAGTGGACATGCGTACAATACAATGAATGAAATGGCCCGCGCGGCAAAGGAGAAAGGATTGCAGCTTCTTGGAATAACCGAGCATGCGCCAGCGATGCCAGACGGCGCTAGTTTACTATATTTTCTCAATTTAAAGACGGCAAGAAGAGAAAAATATGGAATGTCGCTGATGCTTGGGACAGAAGTGAACGTGGTGGATTATGAGGGGAAACTGGATTTGCCGGATAGTGTGTTGGCGGAGATGGATATTGTCATCGCCAGTCTTCATATTCGTTGTATCCAGCCAGGTACTAAGGAGGAGAATACCAACGCGTATCTGGGAGCGATTCAAAATCCGTATGTGGACATCATTGGGCATCCAGACGATGGAAGATATGAGATTGATTATGAGCAGATTATTCGTGCGGCCAGCGAATATGGAAAACTGATTGAAATGAATAATTCTTCTTTGGGACCAATGAGTTTTCGGAAGGGAGCCAAGGAAGCATATGGTGAGATATTGAGATTGTGCAAGGAATATAGTGTTCCCGTGGTGGTGGGAAGCGATGCTCATACAGAAGAAGACATTTTGAATTTTCAATATGCAGATGAACTTCTGAAGGAAGTGAATTTCCCGGTGGAATTGATTGCCAATACATCGGTGGAGCGACTTCAGAGCTTTTTGCAAAAAAGAAGAGCCTAGGAATTACTTTTTCCTAGGCTCCTCGCTTAACGTCTCGTCGATAATTCGCTCGATAATCTGTTTTTTCATATATACGTCAAAGCTTAACATACAGATATAGGCAAAGCGGGAGAGGTAGTCGGCCTCTGCTTCGTCGGTGGCATCGGTAAAGATTTCTTGGGAACTTTTGAAACGACGCACCACATCTTTTGTTAAGTTATTAATCTGTTCTTGTTCCATCTTAAAGATTTCTTCGTAAATTTTTTCAATGGAAATATCTTCTGAGGCGCCATTGAAAAACATACGGGTCAGCGGTGCAAACACCTTCTGAATGTCGCTGATGGAAAGGACGCTTTTGAAATAGTAAAGGAAGATAAGTAAATACATGTGTTCCTTTGAGTATTTCTTTTTTTCTGGTGGCGGAAGAAGATTGTTCTTGGTATAGTTGTTGATCATTGTCTTCGTCAAGATTTTATCTTCATCGGTGCGCTTGCATGCTTCTAAGTGAGCATCCATAAAGGTTGTGACCTGATCCATATATAAATCAATATTTGGTAATTCACTTGGGTCAATGTAGTCAATTTCCCGAAGTTTATTGATAATATCCATAATACTTTCTTCATTGCTCATTTTCATAGTAATCTCCATTTCTAAACATGGTTTTTGAAACTATCACATCTAGTATAGCACATTTTGCGAAAAATGCAAATGGTCAAAAGGGGAGTTTGTAAAATCAGAACTTTTGTAGTATACTAGAGAACAAAGGTCAATATGACGAAAAATCAGGAAAAAAGGAGAGGTTGACATGCCATTTATTAATTCAAAAATTACAGTAAAAATGTCGGAGGAAAAAAAGGAAGCTATTAAGGCAAAGCTTGGGGAGGCCATTGCGTTGATTCCAGGGAAGTCAGAGAGCTGGCTGATGGTAGGTTTTGATGACGGATATGATTTATATTTTCAGGGAAATAAGGATGGAGAAAGTGCATTTATAAAAGTAAGTGTGTATGGACGTGCATCCGCAGCGGATTATAATACATTGACTGGGGCGATTTGTGACATTTTCGAGAGTGAGTTGTCCATTCCGAAAAATCGAATTTACGTCACATACGAAGAAGTAGAAAACTGGGGTTGGAATGGAGCAAACTTTTAAATATGAAATCTGTGACTAATATGAAAAATGATTTTTCCAAGGGAAATGTCTGCAAGCACATTTTATTGCAGGCAGTTCCCTTAACCATTGCGCAGCTCATACAGCTTTTATACAATGTGGTGGACCGTATGTACATCGGTCATCTTCCGGGAACAAACGGAGCTGCATTGACAGGAATTGGTTTGGTGTTTCCTGTTATAACAATTATCTCGGCTTTTACGAATCTGTTTGCCATGGGTGGTGCCCCATTATTTTCCATTGCCCGTGGTGCAGGAGATGACAAAAAAGCATCGCGGATCATGAATAACACCTTTGCGCTTCTCAGCATGACAGCAGTGGTGATGATGGTTATCTGCTATGCATGTAAGCGACAGATTTTATATTTGTTTGGAGCAAGTGAAGTGACGTACCAATATGCCAGTGGATACCTAAATATATATCTTCTTGGGACGATATTTCTTATGATCGGAACGGGCATGAATCAGTTTATCAATGCCCAGGGATTTCCCAAAATCGGAATGGCAGTTGTGATGAGTGGCGCGATTTTGAACATTGCGCTGGATCCACTTTTTATCTTTGTGTTTGATATGGGGATTCAAGGTGCTGCCGTGGCGACCGTGATTTCTCAGTTTGTTTCTTTTGTGTTGGTGATTCGATTTTTTAAGGGAAAACGAACCTTGTATCCGTTGGTGTGGACGGATATGCGATTAAAAGCTGAAAATGTAAAAAAAATTGTGGCATTGGGAACATCGGGATTTATTATGTCAGTGACCAACAGTTTTGTGCAGATTATTTGTAATGTTACACTGAAAACCTATGGCGGAGATTTATACATAGGGGTTATGACAATTCTGAATTCGGTACGGGAGATTGCAGGTATTGTTGTCATGGGAATTACCAGTGGTGCACAGCCGGTCATCGGATACAATTATGGTGCGAGAGCTTATATACGAGTGAAGCAAGCGATTCTATTTACATCGGTAATTGGGTTCCTCTACACTACGGCAGTATGGGCATTTGTCATGGTTAAGCCAGATGTATTTATCCGTATGTTTAGTGATAGTCCTGCCATGGAAGGGCCAGGTAGAGAAGCACTGAAATTGTATTTCTTTGGTTTCTTTTTCATGGCATTTCAGTTCGCTGGCCAGTCCACTTTTGTGGCCCTTGGTAAATCAAAATATTCGGTATTCTTTTCGCTGTTGCGTAAAGTGATCATTGTGGTGCCGTTGACAATTCTGTTGCCGAGACTTTGGGAGCTTGGTGTCAATGGTGTATATTTGGCAGAACCGATATCTAACGCTGTTGGCGGATTGGCATGCTTTATTACGATGATGTGCGTCGTATGGAAAGAATTATCCGTTGGTGAGAAATCAATCTCTCGATGAGTTAAAAAATAAGAAAGGTTTATGAAAAAATGAAGAAAAATGAAATGTACGAAGGCGAAGTGATTCGCTTGAAATTTCCCAATAAAGGAATGGTAAAGGTCGAAGGCGAAGAAGAGTTGGTGATGGTAAAAAATACATTGCCTGGTCAGAAAATTTCCTTTCGGTTAACAAAAAATAGGCAGAACAAAAAAGAGGGACGCCTGGAAGAAGTGTTGGAAAAAGCACCGATGGAGACGGAAGTTCCTCCTTGTCCACATTTTGAATTTTGTGGTGGGTGCTCTTATCAAATGATGGACTATGAGGCACAGAAGAATTTGAAATTGGAACAAGTAAAGGCGTTGTTTGAACATATTTGTCCTGAATTCCCGTTGGAGAATTGTATGGGAAGTCCTACCGAGTGGGAATACCGTAACAAGATGGAGTTTTCCTTTGGAGATGAGTGCAAAGGTGGAGCATTGACTCTTGGTCTGCATAAACGTGGAAGTTTTTATGATATTGTGCCAGTAAAGCAGTGTCATATTGTTAGTGAAGATGTGCGAAAGATTCTGTCTACAACAGTAGACTATTTTTCTTCCAAGGATGTAACCTTCTTTCATAAGATTACCCATGAAGGATATTTGCGTCATCTCTTGGTGAGAAGTGCAGCGAAGACGGGGGAGATTTTGGTATGTCTCGTCACCACATCTCAGAATGATATGGATTTGACGGAATACAAAGATCTTCTTTTAGCACAACAGTATGAGGGAAAAATTGCTGGTGTTTTGCATATGATAAACGATGGTTTGTCCGATGTGGTACGAGCAGATTCCACCGAGATTTTGTACGGAAAAGATTATTTTTATGAAGAGATTCTTGATTTGAAATTCAAGATTTCTCCATTTTCCTTTTTCCAGACCAATTCTCTCGGAGCAGAAGTTTTGTACGAAAAAGCCAGAGAGTATATTGGAGACATCGGTGGAAAGGTGATTTTTGACCTTTACAGTGGAACAGGAACCATTGCACAGGTGCTGGCGCCGGTGGCAAGGAAAGTTATTGGTGTGGAAATCGTGGAAGAAGCGGTGGAAGCGGCAAAAGAAAATGCGGCGCTGAATCAGCTCAATAATTGCGAATTTATCGCGGGAGATGTGTTGAAGGTGATCGATGAGATTCAGGAGAAACCAGACTTTATCGTGCTGGATCCGCCACGAGAGGGTGTGCATCCAAAGGCGTTGAAAAAGATTCTTGCCTATGGTGTGGATCGTATCGTGTACATTTCCTGTAAACCAACCAGCCTTGCTAGAGATATGGAGACGTTGTTGGAATATGGTTACAAACCGGTGAAAGCAGAGTGTGTGGACATGTTCCCATGGACGAGAGGAATTGAAACCGTGTGTTTGTTGGAGAAAAAGCCGGCTTCGTTCAAAAAAGTGTGACGTACATACTTTGTTTCGTTCAAAAAAGTGTGATTCGTATGCCATTCGAACTTCTATGAGTGATTATCGAGAACAAGAGTGGCTTGTTAATATTCCGTTGTGGAGTGTGTCGGGGATTGGAAGTTTACAGGATGGATTGAAAAATAAATATAAAGGAAACGATAAGGAGGATAATAACAATGAAACGTCCATGTAATGAAATAGAGCGAGAATTACTTTTGAAAAATAAAAAACAATTGCTGTCAGGTATCTATGAGATGTCTACCAAAAACAATTATAGCAATGTCTTTGTTGGTTTATTTGTGTCAATAATAGTTATGTTTGTTGGGATTTTTCCCTTGGTTGACATTTTTAATGGCGGAAGGATTGCCTTTGCTATCTGGGTGGGTTTTTGCTTTACGGTACCAAATTCCATTGTATCTGCTATCATGAATCGAGCAAGAGCGAAAAAAGAAGCAAAAGCTTTTTTGAAGCAAAAGAATTTGATGGTAAACGGAGCAACGATTGTGGCCATTAATGAAGAAGAGATAAGCTTTTCTTATATTGAAGATGATTTTGTGGACGAAGAAGGGAAGCCTATTGTTATTGATTATCCAATGCTTCCGGATGGTTATAATCAAAGCAATGTGGGACAACGCTTGCTAGTTATGTATGATGAGGACGAGTTCCAGCTTATGATTATAAATGATGAGCTTCGTGGAATCGTGCATGGGTACTCCCAGCAATATCCGTTAGAAAAAGATATGGATGAATACATACGCGTACCACATCCCAATGCCTATGGTATTGATTATCAAGGACATGTGCCATCGGAATCCGAAAAAGAAACCTTTGCCAATATGTATGTGAAGGTGGTTCAAGGAGAGGCATTTGGCGTGATGAAAAAATGCTGTGTTGTTCTTTTCGTATGTATGCTGATTATTAGTGTCATCCTTGGAATAGAAGAAAATTGTCTGGAAAAAGCGTTGGGAATCGGAGTTGCTGCGTATATTGGTTTGATTTTATTTGTTTTGTTGATGCGTCAGATTGGTAAAAGAAATATAAAGCGTCAAGCACAGTTTACCTATGTGCAGGAAGTTGTTTTGGAATCCAATCAAGTTCATCAAAGTGGAAAGCGAGTAAAGATAGCGTTGCGTGTGTATGAATGGAAGAGTGGACAATTTGAAGTGGAACAATATCCAGGTGGTAATGTGCCAACAAATGAACCGTACGGAAGTGTCTTATACAAATTTACTAATAAAAAAGGAACGGTAATTTTTATTCCGAAAAGACAGTTCTCTAAGTAACATAATTGTTCTCAAGGAGACATAAAATACTATTTTAAAGTTGTTAAATAAAATTTAAATGGAGGATTTGTAAAATGAAAGTTATGTTAGTAAATGGAAGCCCACACGAGAAAGGTTGCACTTATACTGCCCTTTGCGAAGTGGCAGAGACTCTCAATAAAGAAGGAATTGAGACAGAGATTTTTTGGATTGGCAATAAGCCGGTGGGGGGATGTATTGCCTGTGGACAATGTCGGGAAATCGGGAAATGTGTTTTCGATGATGTGGTAAATGTATTTCAGCAAAAAGCAAAAGAGGCGGATGGTTTTGTCTTTGGAAGTCCCGTGCATTATGCGGCGGCAAGTGGTAATCTGACTGCGTTTATGGACCGATTGTTCTATTCGGGGGCAAAAGCAGATTACTTTATGAAACCGGCTGCTGCGGTAACCTCCGCAAGACGTGCGGGAACAACGGCTACTTTTGATCAGCTAAATAAATATTTTACCATTCAGCAGATGCCAATCGTATCGTCTCGTTATTGGAACATGGTTCACGGTTCCAATGCGGAGCAGGCAAAACAGGATACAGAAGGTATGTTTACCATGCGAGTTTTGGGAAGAAACATGGCGTACTTGTTAAAATGCCAGGAGGCAGGAAGAAAAGCTGGTGTAGAGCTTCCAGAGCAGGAAGAGCCAGTGTGGACCAATTTTATTCGATAAGATTGAAAAGAAAAGCAGGGGCTACTTGAGAGTGGCCCCTGTAATATCGTTATTCTTAAATGTGCTGTGGAAACGCTTATGGAATGGTTCGTTTGTCATTACAACACGATCAAAATCCATTAATAATTCGATACATAGTGGAATGGTTTCCTTGTAAACTTGTTCCAATACACGGTTCGTGCGAATGGTCGTTTGCTTTGGAATTAATGACAGCATGTGACCTTCTAGCTTTTTGTATTTTCCTGTGATAAACATCAAAAAACGAATGAAAATTCGTCGGAAAGTTCGCCCTGTGGTTAAGAACCATTTGATAAAAGACATGGAGCGTAGGGATTTTTTGACGTTGTCCCGGGAAATCTCAAAATAGTGATAGACACCATGGATGGCATCCAGTGTTTCTTTGTCCCAGTTAATATGTTTCCAGGCGGGATAAAGGAGAGGATTTTTGCCGTCTTTTTTCATCAGGTGACGGTCAAATTCAATCTCCATAACCAGGTGATTAAAGCCGGGTTCTTTTATTTTTTCATAGATGTAAGTATGACTTTCGCTGTCTAAGATAAAGTGGCAGATAAAACCTAGCATATAGGCATATTCTCCACAGTCTTTTCCTTTGCAATGAAAAATTGGACGGATTCGGTTTAAAAAATCCACAAAAGGTTGTCCATGCTGGTTGTATCCCAGGCGGTTTGTCATGGTCTTCATAAAAGGACGGTAAAAGAAGAGAAAATCCGGGCCCTGAAGTCCTGCTTTAAATGCTTTGGGATATTTTCGGATCACTTCCTTTAGTTCCTTTGGAAGTTCTTGGTATACATCCCGACCAAATACGTTATGTGTGTAAAAAGATGGCATAAAATCACCTCTGTTCATTCTTATATAAATGTAGTATACTATGATTTGGGAAAGTTATTCAATAGAAATTGAACTTTGAGGTGAATCATGATTGATTTCAATAAAAAAGTAACATATATCGAAGCAAATCAAGTGCCGTTTTTACAGTTTTCAATGTTTCAAGGATTACCAGTGATACATGGGTTTTCTACGAAGTTGGGAGGCGTGAGCAAAGGTGACTGCGCCACCATGAATCTCAGTTTTACTCGAGGTGATAAGGTGGAAGATGTAGTGGAAAATCATCGACGTTTTGCGAAAGCAGTGGGATATGAGCCAGAGGATTTGGTGTTGACGGATCAGGTGCATAGTACCAATATTCTCCGAGTGGGAAAGGCGGACACAGGTGACGTGTTTGCTCATGATCGTGTCATCAAAGAGGTAGATGGTCTGGTGACCAATGAGCCAGGTGTCGTGTTGATGACCTTTTTTGCGGATTGTGTGCCGTTGATGTTTTATGATCCCGTAAAACACGTCATTGGAAACGCTCATTCCGGATGGCGGGGAACAGTGAATCGTATGGGAGAGAAAATGGTTCAGCGCATGGGGGAGGAATATGGTTCAAAACCAGAAGACATCCTTGCTGTGGTGGGACCGTCTATTTGTCAGAAATGCTATGAAGTTAGTGAAGATGTGGTGCTAGAGTTTCATCAAGCATTTGATGAAAAACATTGGCCAGAGTTGTATTACAAAAAGCCAAATGATCATTATCAGCTGGATTTATGGAAAGCAAATGAGATCATATTACAAGAAGCTGGTTTGAAAAGCGAGCACATTGAAGTGTGCGGTGTGTGTACCAATGAAAATCCAGATGTTTTATTTTCGCATCGATATACGGGCGGAAAGCGAGGGAATCTTTCGGCGGTAATTGGATTAGAAGAGAAGGATAAATAGCAATGAACAAGCGAAATTATCAAAAGGAATTGGAATGTGTATTAGCAGAGCAAACGGAAGTGAAGAAAACCTTGTTTCTTCACTGTTGTTGTGCGCCTTGCAGTAGTTACGTACTGGAGTATTTGTCCCCTTATTTTGACATTGTTTTATTCTTTTACAATCCGAACATTACGGAGGAAGAAGAGTATATTAAACGAAAAGAAGAACTCATTCGGCTTGTGAAAGAGGGGGCTTATCCGGGAACCATTACCTTAGCTGAGGAGGAATATGAGCCAGAGCAATTTTTCGAGATGGCAAAGGGACTGGAAGGTGAGCCGGAGTGCGGAGCCCGGTGTTTCTTATGTTATGAATTACGCTTGCAAAAGACGGCAGAGAAAGCAAAAGAACAAGGTGCCCATTATTTTTGTACGACACTTTCCATTAGCCCTCATAAAAACGCGGATAAGTTGATGGAAATTGGCGAGAGATTGGCAGAAAAATGGGAGATTTCGTATCTTCCTTCGGATTTTAAAAAGAAAAATGGATATAAAAGAAGCATTGAGCTTTCCAAAGAGTTTGAATTGTATCGACAGAATTACTGCGGTTGTGTGTACTCGAAAGCAGCAGCGATGCAAGAGGGACGGGGGGAGTGCAAGCAATGAGAAGGCAGACAAGTGTGAGGATGCGACTTGTGTCGATGTTGTTAATATGCGCAGTGGCATTGAGTGGTTGTTCGGCTCAAGATACTACGCCAAAGGAAACAGCAGAAATCTTTGCCATGAATACCATTATGAATCTTACGGTGTATGGTGAGAATGCATCGGAAGTGTTACAGGACGCACGCGGAATGGTGCAAAAATATGAGCAGTTATTTTCCGTTAATATTGAAACCAGTGATGTGGCGAAGTTAAATAACGCTGGTGGTCAGTCAGTGCAGGTATCGGAGGAAACTTACGATGTGTTACAACGTAGCATCCAACTCTCCCAGCAGACAGAAGGATTCTTTGATGTGTCCATTTATCCGCTGGTGCGTGCCTGGGGCTTTACGACGGAGAGTTATCGTGTGCCAGAAGAAAAGGAGATACAAGAGATTTTACAACACATCGATTATCGTAATATTCTGTTAGGAAAAGAGAATATGGTTACGATTCCGGCAGATATGCAGATTGATTTGGGAGCAATTGCAAAAGGCTATCTTTCGCAAAAGTTAATCGAGTTATTTGAAGAAAAGCAAGTAACAGCGGCGGTGGTATCTTTGGGGGGCAATGTTCAGACCTATGGCAGGAAACCAGATGGTACGGCTTTTCAAGTTGGCATTACCGATCCAATCGACGGTGTTAGTGTGTATGGCGGACTTGAAGTGGGAGAAAAGGCGGTGGTTACATCCGGTTCTTATCAGCGCTATTTTGAACAAGATGGAAAACAGTATCATCATATTATGGATAAGCGGACGGGGGCGCCAGCAGAAAGTGATCTGAAAAGCGTCACTGTGATTGCGAATCGGGGTGATGTGGCGGATAGTCTGGCAACAGCGTTATTCGTTATGGGAAAAGAAAAAGCAATTGCGTTTGATGAGTCTCATGATGAAGTGCAACTGATTCTAATTGATTCCCAGAATCAAGTGTGGACCTCCGAAGGACTTGTGTTTGAGAAAGTGAAATGAGGAAAAAGATGAGATTAAAAGAAAAACTAATTGGAGATAAACGGTTTTATAGACGATTATTTGGTATTGCTGTGCCTATGATGATTCAAATGGGGATTACTAATTTTGCCAGCATGCTAGATAACATTATGGTAGGACGTGTAGGAACAGAGCAAATGACAGGAGTAGCAATTGCCAATCAGCTGATCTTTGTATACAACCTACTTGTGTTTGGTGCAGTGTCGGGGCCTGGTATCTTTACGGCACAGTTTTATGGTCAGCGAAACCACGAGGGTGTTCGTTACACAGTTCGGTTTAAGCTTATTTGTTGTGGAATCATTACGCTGCTTGGGCTTGGTGTTATGGGACTTTGGGGAGAGAATCTGATTCGACTATACTTGCATGAGGAAGGAAGTGCAGGAAGTCTGGCGGCTACCCTTGGTTATGGTATGGAGTATCTGCGGATACTGATGCTCAGTTTTATTCCCTTTGCCATTGTGCAGGTATATGCTGGAACGTTGAAGGAAACAGGGGAGACTTTGGTTCCCATGAAGGCAGGACTTTTGTCCGTGCTGGTAAATCTTGTTTTGAATTATATCTTTATCTATGGTAAGTTTGGGGCGCCAGCTATGGGCGCGGCGGGAGCAGCTATTGGAACGGTAGCATCCCGTGTGGTGGAAATGTTGATTGTAGTTGTGTGGACCCATCGAAATATTATTAAGAATGAGTTTGCGAAGGGGTTGTACCGAAGCCTCTTTATTCCACGGGAACTTACGAAAAACATCTGTTATAAAGGATTGCCACTTCTTCTGAATGAAGGAATGTGGGCGGCAGGAATGGCAATGCTCATGCAATGCTATTCGGTGCGAGGACTGGATGTAGTGGCAGCCATGAATATTTCCAATACATTGAATAACTTATTTAATGTGGTATTTTTATCCATTGGAAATAGTGTTGCCATTATCGTGGGACAGCTTCTGGGAGCAGGCAAGATGAAAGAAGCAAAATACAGTGCCTATCGGATTATTTTTTGTTCCACTATGGTTTGCTTTGGAGTAGCAACATTGCTTGCGGGAGCGGCATTTATCTTCCCGAATGTTTATGAAACTTCGGAGGTGATCAAAAAATTGGCAACAGGATTTATCGTTGTTTTGGCAGTGTATATGCCACTCAATGCCTTTTTGCATGCCGCGTATTTTACCATTCGTTCTGGTGGGAAAACCATTATTACATTCTTATTTGATAGTGGAT
>JAZNJZ010000112.1:0-11706 GCA_045578325.1 Eubacterium sp. | reverse complement strand
CACAACCAACTGATCAATGCAATCCTGAATGTCGCCATTCATAAAGGCAGGAAGGTTGTAGATGGTGTAGTTGATACGGTGGTCGGTAATACGGCCCTGAGGATAGTTGTAGGTGCGAATCTTGGCGCTCCTATCGCCCGTAGAAACCATTGTCTTACGCTTCGAGGCTATCTCGTCCATATACTTGGCATACTCCAAGTTGAAAATACGGGTACGCAACTCCTCCAACGCCTTGTCGAAGTTTTTGAGTTGCGACTTTTGGTCCTGACACTGGACAACAATACCTGTGGGAATGTGGGTGAGGCGCACTGCCGAGTAGGTGGTATTGACACACTGCCCACCAGGACCGCTCGCGCAGTAGGTATCCTTGCGGATGTCGTTCATCGAAATCTCCACATCGAACTCATCGGCCTCGGGGAGGACTGCCACCGTAGCCGCCGAGGTGTGAATTCGGCCCTGCGTCTCGGTTGCAGGCACCCTCTGTACACGGTGCACACCACTCTCATATTTCATACGTGAGTACACACCTTGGCCACTCACCATAAATACAACTTCTTTGAATCCACCGATTCCATTTTCATTGGAGTTCATCATATCGATTTTCCAACGATTTCTCTCAGCATATTTGCAATACATACGATACAAATCTGCCGCAAAAAGCGCCGCCTCATCACCACCGGCACCACCACGAATTTCTACGATAACGTTCTTGTCATCATTTGGATCCTTTGGCAAAAGCAAGATACGAAGTTCCTGCTCATAAGTTTCCACGTTCGCTTTGCACTCATTCAACTCTTCCTTAGCAAGTTCACGCATTTCCTCATCGCTCTCACCTTCGAGAATCATTAGACTATCTTCGATTCCTTCCTTCGCCGCCTTATATTCTTTGTATTTTGTTACGATTGGCTCTAACTCCGCCTGCTCTTTCATCAATTTCTGATAACGGGCCTGATCATTCAGCACATCTGGCTCGCTGAGCTCATTCAAAACTTCCTCATAACGCAATAAAGTATCTTCTAATTTATCAAACATCAAACTCCTCCAATCTGCCGGCAACCACTCGGTCAAGACCGGCAAGGTCTTTCTTTATTTCAACATCCTGGAAACCATTTTCTTTCATAAGTGCAGCCACGCTTTCTCCTTGATCATACCCAATTTCAAAGCACAGCATACCACCTGGATTCAAATACTCCACCGCACCGGTAACAATCTGACGGTAAAAATCCAACCCATCCTCGCCTCCATCCAATGCTGACATTGGCTCATGGCTTTGGACCTCCGGCATCAACGTAGGAATCACCTCGGATTCAATGTATGGCGGATTGGAAACAATCACGTCAAAAGTCCCTGTAACAGGTTCCCACAAGTCTCCGCAGACAATTTCCACCGGCGTTTCTAAGCCTTCCTTCTCACGAAGTTGTTGCATATTTTCCTGAGCAATCTGACATGCTCCCTCTGAGACATCACTAAGCATAACACTTGCCGGCTTTCCCAACACCCCAATGCTAAGTCCGATGCATCCCGATCCAGTACAAAGATCCAGCACCTTCCCACCTGCACACCGAGGCAAGACATGTTCCACCAGCACTTCCGTATCCTGCCTAGGAATCAACACATTCTCATTGACCGAAAATCGAAGTCCCATGAACTCCGTATAACCAATAATATACTCCAGAGGAATGCGCTGTCCACGACGTTCCAAAAAGAAACAATATTTTTCTTCTACTTCAAGTGCCGCCTCGTCTCCCCGTCGAAGAAAATAATCACTTCTTCCAAAAGAAGCACCTCCATCGCTTAACACCGCTTGTAACAAATACCAAGCGCTCAATTCTGGCTCTGGCACATTATTTCCTTGAAGCCGCTCCGTACCAACTGACAATAACTGTTCCAGCGTCATTTCGCTTCCTCATCCTTTTTATCCGACTCCTTTGGTGGAGCCTCAAAATAACGATCCAATGCCTGAAGAATCTCATCGTCCTCTTCATCGTCACTGACTTCTACAACTTCGAACCCAGCTTCCTGCAGTTCTTTTGTAGCCGCTGCCTCTCCCAAAGATTCTTTCTTTTCCAAGAATGCTTTCCAATCAAACACTGCTTCAACAGAAGAAATAGCAACTTCGATCATCTCATCTTCAGGTTCTTTTGTAGTCAACGCCTGTAACCAAAGTCCTGGTTTACTTAACACATCCATCACTGCGTTTTCACTCTTGCCCGCAAAGATAATAAACTCATAAGACAATCCCGCGATTACCGGTATCAACAAAATGCGCAATGCCATTCGAATCCACATATTGGACACAGAAATAAACATAAAAAACAAAATGCTCACAAACATAACAACCAACATAAAACTTGTTCCACAACGTTTGTGCACGGTAGTCTGCTTTCTCACATTCTCCACCGTGAGTTCGTAACCATTTTCCAAGCAATTTATGCACTTATGCTCAGCACCGTGGTACATAAACACACGACGAATATCTTCCATAATAGAAATCAACTTGACATAGCCTACAAAAAGACCAACACGGATCACGCCTTCCAACAATCCTCGCAACTGAGCAGAAGGAATCCAATTTGAAAGCCACTCAGACACAAAGAACGGAAGCAACACAAACACACCTATGGCAATCACAACCGCCAGCATGACAACCAGCCCCATAATAAGTTCATTTCCTTTGCTTTCTTTGTCCTCTTTCTTTCCTTTTGCCTTCTTTTGGTTTTTCTCTTCCTCTTCTTCCCACAAACTTGCGGAATAATTCAAACTTCCCATTCCTGTAACCAGAGATTCCACAAATGTCACAACACCCCGAATCACTGGTAATGCTGCTACTTTGTATTTGTCCTTTATGCTTTTGTGGGTCTCCACCTTAACTTCGATTTCTCCGTCTGGCTTTCGCACAGAAACGGCACATTTATCTGCGTTTTTCATCATAACGCCTTCGATCACTGCCTGACCGCCAATTCCCGAATACCTCATGTCAAACCTCATTTCCTTATACAACGAATGGCTCCGCAAATCTCAATATCCTCGATACAGAGACATGCGGAGCCATAATGTGTTCATAATCCACTTATTTTAAGCCATACTTACGGTTGAACTTGTCAATCGCACCACGAGCTGCCATGGACTTCTGCTGTCCTGTGTAGAATGGATGGCATTTGGAACATACTTCAACGTGAATGCTCTCTTTTGTTGAACCTGTTACGAATTCATTACCACAGTTGCATACAACCTTTGCCTGGTAATATTCTGGATGGATTCCCTCTCTCATGTATTTTCACCTCACTACTTAATTTTTCAATTAATCAAAAAAACATCTTTTTCATTCTAGCATGCTTTTTCATAAAATGCAAGCATTTTCTAACGAAGCTTTATTTTTTTTATTGTTTCCACAAATTCCTTATTGTTTTTGGTCTTTCGGAACAAATTAATAATCTGCTCTAAGTTGCTTTCTGTATTGGCATTTCCACCAAGTGCCTTTCGCATGATATACACTGCTTCCAGTTCTTCTTGGCTTAAAAGCAAATCCTCACGACGGGTGCTGGACTTCTGAATATCAATGGCAGGGAACACTCTCTTCTCTGACAAATGACGATCCAGTACAAGTTCCATATTACCGGTTCCTTTGAATTCCTCAAACACCACATCATCCATACGGCTTCCCGTATCCACAAGTGCCGTTGCAAGAATGGTAAGACTACCGCCCTCGCGCATATTTCTTGCAGCACCAAAGAATCGTTTTGGCATATGAAGTGCTGCCGGATCAAGACCTCCGGAAAGCGTACGTCCGCTCGGAGTCACTGTCAGGTTATAGGCTCTGGCAAGTCGTGTGATACTGTCCAGCAACACAACAACATCGTCGCCTCCTTCTACAAGACGTTTTGCCCTCTCGATTACCATTTCCGACACACGTTTATGATTATCTGGCAATTCATCAAAGGTAGAGTAAATCACTTCTACTTTTTCGCCTTCGATGGATTCCTTAATATCCGTTACTTCCTCCGGACGTTCATCAATCAAAAGAATCAACAAATGAATATCCGGATAATTTTTAGTAATGGCACCAGCCACCTGTTTCAACAACGTGGTCTTACCTGTTTTTGGCTGAGACACAATCATTCCACGCTGTCCTTTACCAATCGGAGAAATCAAGTCCAACATTCTCATGGACACACCTGAATTCGGCGTTTCTAAATGAAGTCGCTCATTTGGAAAAATTGGTGTCAAATCCTCGAATTTTTGTCGATGCGCCAAATATGTAATCGGACGTTCATTCACCTTTTTCATATAAAGAAGCGCACTGAATTTCTCATTCTGAGTCTTAATTCGAATATTCCCTTCAATGATATCTCCTGTACGAAGTCCAAAGCGACGCAAGAACAATGGCGATACATAAACATCATTCTCTCCTGGAAGGAAATTATCACAGCGAATAAACCCATATCCCTCTGGCATAATCTCGAGAATTCCTTTTTTTGTAATGCCACTATCCAATTCCTTCATCTCTGTTGGGTGCACATCCAACACCTGACGATCCTTAGCAATAGTAACAAGCCCCGCTCGAATCACTTCTTCAATACTACGATAGGAGTGTTGTTCCTGCACTTGTGACGGCTGAGAAGAGAATTCTTGGCGTCCCTCCACAGAACTTTCGGAACGAGCGTCGTATCGACTTTCCCCACGATTTTCACTGCGATTGTCATACTTGCTTGTTCCAGAACCGCCTCGCTGCCGAGGTCGATCGTTATGGCTTGGTACATACGTATACACCTTTTTCTCTTCCGCTTTCGTTGCTGTCTTTTCCGTTGCTGGTGTCTCTTCCTTCAACGAATTAGAAACCATCAATTTTTCCAATTCATGAATCAAATCACCCTTTTTCAGCGCAGACACACCAGATAGCCCTTTTTCTTTGGCCATCTCGCGCAAGTCTTTCAAGGTCATCTTTTCTAAATTCATTCTACGTTCCTTTCCAAACAAATCAGATTTCAATCCCGTTTTCTGTCATTAACACTCGGGCACTCTCCAAGGAATCCACTCCTGTTGCATTTTTGATCGGAGCAAACTCTTTTTCTCGCACCACTTCAAAAGACAAACAATTGTCCATCATGTGAATCATATCCAACACCAAAGTCTCAAACTTATAGCCGTTTGGTTCTTCTGGTTTTACATATTCGCCATTTTCATCCATATAAGGGATTTTTTTCTCTACAATATGAGTCGGAAGATTTTCACTCATAATCTTCTTCAAGACATCAACACGGAATAAATAATTAAGGATTACTCCGTAATTATACAACAATTTTCCATCTTTGTCACGTGAATGTATAATTTCATCGGTCATTTCATAATATTCTACAATGGATGGCTTGCCATCTTCTAAGCAAAGCACGCCCACACGTTCATTTGGATCTGCTTTTGCTACCACCTTTGCCCCACAAACACAGTCATTTTCCAATACTGCTCCCACAAACACAGGATCTGCAATCTTCTGGAGCACATTGTCTACGGCAAATACATTCAACCACTCTACACCAAGTTCCTCAATGGTATCCAAAAGTCCAGCTGCTGCCAGCGAAATAAACCAGCCACCATTTCCATTTGGTGAAGTAGAAATACGATCTTTCTCTTCCATATAGATTTTTCCATCGTAGCTTACGGATGGTGCCATCTGTTGTACAAAGAAAAAGACATAATCTTTATTATATCCAAAATAATTTTTCTCTTCAAAAAATCCCACGGTGTCCTCGTTGTTTTTTTCACTTGTCATAATAAACAACGGTACCCACTCACCAGTCTTATCCACCACATCCATAATATTGCGAACCAACTGTTCAAAAAGATATAATTCTTTCTGTACACCTACATTTAACATTCCCTTTGGTTTATCCAGACCCAGTCGAGTTCCCTGACCACCAGCCAACAGCACGGCACCTACTTTATGTTTTTTCAATGCCGCAACACCAGTCTTTTCAAAGGAATCTCTCTTTTCTTGAATCTCTTCTATTGTTAATGCTCCCAACGGTGCAAGCTTTCCTTTTTCTGTTTCACTGGTTCCCTCTCCCAGCAAGTCCAACAACCCCAGATCCAATTCCTCAATCTGACGGAGCAACGCAGCTTTTCCCTCTTCACTCAATTCCTCGTACCAAGAAAGCAAGTGCTCCTGTCCTGCTGCTTCCAATTTTTTCTTTGCTTCTTCCAAAGTCATATATTCAACCTACCTCTCACTTTTTTTGTTCATATATAACTCTTATTGTATCATTTTCCCAAAAAATCACAAGTACCAAAAGTGATTTTTTCTTGGTATTGTTTTTACTTATTAAAAGTGGTAGAATAAGCATGGATTTTATTGAAAGAAAGGAATGTTTATCGATGACAAACAGTGAAAAGGCGCTTGCCTTACATAAAGAATGGAACGGAAAACTTGACACAACTCCAAAATGTCAGGTGAAATCCAGAGAAGATTTGGCGGTTGCCTATACCCCAGGCGTTGCAGAACCTTGTAAAATAATTGCAGAAAACAAGGAAGAAGCCTACAACTACACCATCAAATCCAACACCGTTGCCGTGGTATCCGACGGAAGTGCGGTTTTAGGACTTGGCAATATTGGTGCTGAGGCTGCCATGCCTGTTATGGAAGGGAAAGCTGTTTTATTCAAAGAATTTGGGGGTGTTAATGCATTTCCGATTTGCCTTGACACACAAGACACCGAAGAAATCATCCAGACAGTAGTAAACATTGCTCCTGCTTTTGGCGGCATTAATCTGGAAGATATCTCGGCTCCTCGTTGCTTTGAAATCGAATCACGTTTAAAAGAATTACTCGACATTCCCGTCTTCCATGACGACCAACACGGAACCGCAATTGTTGTGCTTTCCGGTATTATTAATGCACTAAAGGTTACAGGAAAAGTAAAAGAAGAGTGTCGCGTTGTGGTAAATGGTGCCGGTTCTGCCGGAATCGCCATCAGCAAGCTTTTGCTTCGCTACGGCTTTAAACACCTGACACTTTGTGACAAAGTAGGTATTTTGAACAAAAACACACCAGACTTGAACTGGATGCAAAAAGAAATGATGGAAGTAACAAATCTGGAAGGCAAATCTGGAACTTTGGCAGATGCTTTTGTGGGGGCTGACATTTTTGTTGGTGTTTCTGCACCAAACATTGTGACACCCGAAATGGTCTCTTCCATGAACAAAGATTCCATTCTTTTTGCCATGGCAAATCCCGTTCCTGAAATCATGCCAGACGTTGCCAAAAAGGCGGGGGCTAGAGTAGTTGGAACAGGCCGTTCCGATTTTCCAAATCAGGTCAATAACGTAGTTGCATTCCCTGGTATTTTCAAGGGCGCATTGGAAGGACGCGCTTCTCAGATTACCGAAGAGATGAAACTGGCTGCCGCTCTTGCCATCGCATCCTTGGTTTCAGAGGACGAGTTAAACGAAGACAATATCATGCCAGAAGCCTTTGACCCACGAGTAGCAGATGTTGTAAGTGAAGCAGTAAAGGCACATATCCATGGTTAAACGTTGGGGGGAGAAGCCCTATCATTCTCTTGACTTTGAAATGAAAAAGCGCTTTGGCGGAAAGGTTTACAAGGTTTCTCTCGAAGGTGGCATGACTTGCCCCAATCGAGATGGCACCATTGGAACAGGCGGATGTATCTTTTGCAGTGGACATGGTTCAGGGGACTTTGCCGTACCCATCTGTTCTTCGGTAACCGAGCAGATCAACACAGGAATCGCCGGCATTTCTTCCCGAAAGAGCGTAGGCGAACAATTTATCGCCTATTTTCAATCCTTTACAAACACGTATGCACCGGTAGATCATCTTCGAGAACTTTACATGGAAGCAATTCATCATCCTAAAGTTGTGATGCTCTCTATTGCTACCCGTCCCGATTGTCTGCCACCAGAAGTGCTGGATCTTTTAGCAGAATGCAATCGCATAAAACCGGTCATCGTAGAACTTGGTTTGCAAACCATGCACGAAGAAACGGCGAATTATATTCGCAGAGGCTATCCTCTTGCCGTATACGATACAGCTGTAGAATCTCTGAAATCCGTAGGTGTTGAGGTTGTCACTCATGTCATTGCAGGACTCCCTGGGGAATCCAAAAAGGCATTTTTTGATACCATTTCCCACGTAGCCCAAAGCGGATCAGATGGAATTAAAATACAACTTTTGCATATATTAAAAGGGACAGATTTGGCTGTCCACTATGAGGGCGGCGCATTTTCTGCCCTGACGCTAGACGAATACGTTTCTTGGGTAACCGAGGCACTTGCAATCTTGCCAGAGCACGTTGTGATTCACCGTCTAACCGGAGACGGCCCCAAAGAACTACTCATCGCTCCGGAGTGGAGCAGCAAAAAGAGACATGTTCTCAACGAAATCCATCGTCGGATGAAAAACGAAAACATCTGGCAAGGTAAAAAATTAAAGGAGCAAGCAATTTATGAAGGAAGCACTTACGATTTATAAGTTAATCATTCTCTATACGCTAAACAAAGTAGATTCTCCACTGACGTTGGGACTTATCTCAGATTATCTCATTGATCGTGGTTACACCAACTACTTCAATGTACAAAATGCTTTTGCCGAGTTGATGGATGCAGAATTAATTTCTTCTTCCCAGACTTACAACACATCGCATTATCACATTACAGAACAAGGCCAACAAACATTGGAACTTTTTCAAAATCAGTTATCTCACGACATTCGCACAGAGATTGAGCAATACCTTCGCGAAAACAAGCAGAATATCGCCAATCGCATGAATGTAGTAAGCGACTATACCCGTTCCGAAAATGGGGAATATCTTGTCACGTGTTCTCTCATTGAAAATGGACACACTCTTTTCGAAACAAAGATTTTGATCCCATCGGAAGAAGACGCCATCAAAATATGTGATAACTGGCGAGCAAATAGCAATGAACTATATTCTTTAAGCATAAAAACGCTGTTGCAAACACCATCACAAGAATAAAAAAACCTGTCTGCGGATTCACCCTCTTTATGCTAGGATGTTTCCGAGACAGGTTTTTCTTATAAAACATTTTTATCTGACATACTTCAGATAATTCTTTTTCATTGGATTGAACTGCTTGTATCGATATTTATCCAACAATTTGTAGTGATTGTATTTTCCGTTGAATTCTGGACCTTTTCGAAGTTCCAAATGAAGATGGGTTCCGAATGTCCTCCCGGTAGCTCCTACCGTAGCAATCACATCTCCCTGCTTCACCTTCGTTCCCACCTTACTCTTTATGGAATTACAGTGAGCGTAATAAGAATAAATACCATTTCCATGATGTAAGATTACAAGCTTGCCAAAGGAAGATTTGTACGCTCCACGATGATACTGGGCATACACCACTTCGCCATCACGTATCGCACGAATGTTAGTACCCCGACTCACTCCCTTAATATCGACACCATAATGTCTGCCACCGTGAGAAGAACACCGACAGCGAAATCCATCACCAAGTGTACTATTCGCTACTGGCCACATCCACTTGCTGGCTTTCACCGTAAATTCCTTTTTTAACGCTGTCTGATTATTACCATAAGTATCCGTTACCTCTACTTCGTATACATATGTTCCAGACTCCAATTCAGAGAACTTCATTTTATCATCCACTTTACTGAGATTAAATTTGGTTCCCTTTGTTTTTTTCGTCACAGCATACTCCGCTTTCCCATCTGTAGTAACAATACTTGCCTGTACCGTTTTTATTTCATTATTTGATGTGAGCGTACCTTTTACCGTAAAAGCTTGTCCCTTATATATCTTCTTTGGGTAGCTACATTTCTTCTTTTTCACCACAAGCGTATTGGGTTTCGTTGTCACCTGTGGCAACTCAGATTGTGGTGTCGCCATTGGTGCTTGCGATTCCACTGGCATTTGTTCCATCGCCACTGGCTGTTCTTGTTTTTCTACACCTGCAGACTCCTCTGCATACGTACTTTTCACTGGCAAATACAGCGACACTCCCATAGAAAGAACTACTACTCCCGTCACTAGTTTTCTTCTTCGAATCCCCCAACTAAGTAACTTATTCAAACCTTTTTTCTCCTTGTAATTTCTATCTGATGACGCATTCATTAACTCAGAAAAACAATTAAAGTATACACCATTTTTCGGCATTCTACAAGTGTAAAATGTACATTTTCGAAATATTTAATATTTTACAAAAGAAAACTACTTGAATAAGTATTGCTTTTTTAATTCTATTTTAGTAAAATTTACTTAAGAAGAAAGATAATTCATCCAGGAGGTGATTCCTATGAGAGAGCGCCACCCTCAACATCTAGATAGTGATACCACTTTCATATGCCCGAATTGCAATGTTCGTATGAAATACAAATACGCTGGCATTTATGTCTGCGATTCTTGTGGTGTTGAAGAACTGAATGATTTCGGAAAAATCAAACGTTACTTGGATGAACATGGTCCTACAAACGCCATCGAGCTTTCGGCTCATACAGGTGTCAGCCGTTCCAAAATCGGTGAATTTTTGCGCCTTGGCAGAGTTGAAATTCCAGAAAACTCACCTGTTTTTATTCATTGCAGAGGTTGTGGCGTTGCCATTCGATATGGAAACTACTGTTTGGAGTGTGTCCATGCCAAAAACATTCAAGGCGCTTATGTTGGAGAAGTAGCTAAGATATCCAAAACAAAGATGCGCTTTTTGGATGCTGACTAACATTAGACCACCTTCCTTTTACTCCACATGCCATATACTTTCTTTCCATTTACTTTAAATATTGCTCTTACTCTGACAAAATACTTCTTTTTCCTTTTTTTCGAAAGTGTTATTTTGCATTTGGAGGTATACTGTTTTGGTGTGCCTTTTTTTATTTTCTTCTTTTTCGAACATATCACTTGATAACCTTTTGCTTCCTTCTCTTTTCGCCATTTGATCTTAACTTTTTTTCCTTTCCGACACACCATAAGTAATTTTACCTGAGCACCCTTTTTTCCTTCTTTGTCAATCTGTCGTATCCATTGAGCAATTTTCTTATCATATGCTGCATCTTCTTGAAGTTCTAGTGCTACATCCGTACCGTCTTCTTTGGATTTTTGTTGTTTTTCTAGCTCACTATCGTGTACTTCCTCTGTGTCACCCTCATCTTTCTTATTCTCCGTTCCATGGTTGATCATAGAAGAATCGGATGGATTCTCTTCTGTTGACTCATCCGTCGTTTCATTTGGCCCTTGTATCACCAGAGGTGGCAAGGTCTCCTGCGGTACAAGTGGTGATTGTGGTTGTGGCACATCATACCCCAAATCTACTTGAATCAACCGTGTTATCGTTTCATAATTTGCTGTGTCGTCTGGCACAAATGTAGCTTTGTATTTATTGGAACCTATCATCGTAGGTTCTTTCTTGTCACACCATTCCCAGCCATCTGGCAAATGGATATCTTCCAACATCTGCCCTTCTTTATACCGCATGCCAACTAGATATGGTACAACCACATTTGGTTGTGCTTTCTTTACACAGAGAGGAATAACTTTTTTTACACTTTCATAATGTTCCATATCATCTGGTGTATAGATTGCTTCGTAACCTTGTGACTCCACATATGGAATCTGCTCTGGACATACCCATTCCCACCCACTTGGAAGACCAATCTCTTGCAAGGAACGGGATGGATCATATACAACCTCTTTCAACACTGGGGGATCACACTGAGGCACA